>CAIMMJ010000339.1 GCA_903842515.1 uncultured Bacteroidota bacterium
CTATTTTGCAATACAATAATCTATGATTTTCGATGTATCCTTCGTAAATGTCTCCAACGTTAATTTTTCCTACACCGGCAGGCGTGCCCGTAAAAATTAAATCTCCTTTTTGTAGAGTTACAAATTTTGAAACATTTTCAATGATTGATAAAATATCAAATATCATTTCTTTTGAGTTTGAATGTTGAACTTCACTACCATTTTTATTCAAACTAAAATTATACTCATCCTTGGAATTTATTTCTATAAAATTGCCAATAACGGCAGAGTTATCAAAGGATTTTGCTCTTTCCCAGGGAAGTCCCTTTTGTTTTAAGTGCGTTTGCAAATCTCTGGCTGTAAAATCAATACCAATTGTAATGGCATCAATAAAACTTGGCGCTTCATTTCTGGAAATATTTTTTCCTGATTTAGATATTCTATAAACTAATTCTCCCTCGTAATGAATATCGTTGCTAAAAGAAGGGCAGGGGAATGGATTGTTACTTGTTAGAAGTGCAGTTTCGGGCTTAAAAAAAAGTACGGGTTCTGAAGGTATTTCATTGTTTAGCTCTTTTGCATGTTCGGAATAATTTCTGCCTACACAAATAATTTTCATCCTAATGATTTGTTTTTTGTTCTATTAAATATTGATTTCTGAAGGGTGAATTTCTTGCAATAAGCTCGCCCAAAAATCCTCCTAAAAATAATTGTGAGCCAATTATCATAGAAGTTAGTGCTAAATAAAATAATGGCTGATCGGTTACATCTCTGGGTTTTATGCTTTGTGTTAAGTAATATACTTTTTCACCAATTAAGTAAAGAGCAATAGCAAAACCCAAAAAGAAAAACAATGAACCAAGTGCACCAAAAAAATGCATAGGTCGTTTTCCAAACTTTGAAACAAAACCAATTGAAAATAAATCTAAAAATCCATTTAAAAATCTTTCTAATCCAAATTTAGAATAGCCATATTTTCTTGCCTGATGCTGTACGGATTTTTCGCCTATTTTATAAAAACCGGCCCACTTTGCAATTACAGGAATGTAGCGGTGCATTTCGCCATAAACCTCTATGCTTTTAACCACCTTTTTCTTGTATGCTTTTAAACCACAATTAAAATCATGAAGTTCTATTCCACTCATTTTACGTGTTGCCCAATTAAACATTTTGGTTGGTATAGTTTTGCTCAATGGATCAAATCTTTTTTCTTTCCATCCGCTCACCAAATCAAAATTATCTTCCACAATCATTTTGTATAAATCAGGAATTTCCTCCGGGCTGTCTTGCAAATCGGCATCCATGGTAATAACTACACTTCCGGAGCACGCTTCAAAACCTACGTTAAGAGCGGCTGATTTTCCATAGTTCCTTTGAAACTTTATTCCCTTTGAAGTAGAATCTGATTGGCAAATTTTTTCGATAATTTTCCATGAATCGTCTTTACTTCCGTCGTCGATAAAAAATATTTCGTGCGAAAAATTATTTTTTTTCATTACCTCTTTAATCCAGTTGTGCAACTCTGGCAATGATTCCTCTTCGTTAAAAAGAGGTATTAGAACTGAAATTTGAATGTCACTCATTATTCTTCAAAAATATTTTTATCCTTTTTTAGAATTCCGCTTAAAATTAATCCAATGATCACTCCCCAAATTAAATTGTTCCAATACCTGCCCCAGGAAATTTGAGCTGCATTCATATTTTCTACCCCTTCTATCATTTTATCATACATTTCGCTGCTAATTCTGGATTCTAGCTTATCCATATTTTCCATGGTTATTCTTTTGGTTTCGTTCACCAAATCAGGACTTACAAACTGTAAATACATAAATATTAAAATAGCAAACAACGATGAGTAAAAAAAAGTGATAAATAAACTTACTCTAAAACTGGTTCCAAAATTTATATAACCTGCATTTTCTCTGTCTCTAAAAGTTCTTATCCCTAAATAAATAAAAAAGATTGGAATTATTGCTGTAAAAATATTCCATCCGTTAAAAGGATTTAAACCTAATAGGGTAAACAAAATAAAGAGACCAAAACATGCAAGTCCCGCAATGCTTCCGTAGTTAGCTGAGAATTTTATAATATTCATTTTTGTAATAAAAAAACTATTGGTTTCAAAAGTATGTTTTTTCAAATGATTTATTATAGTTTGATAATACAAAAATTGTAAATACATTTGCCGTGGGTAAGTCTTTTACGACCAGCTCCTTTTGAAACTCCCCAGGACGGGAACGTAGCAAGGATAAAAGGTTGAGCGGTGCGATAAAAGTAGCTTACCCTTTTTTTGTAAAAAAATTCCTATAAATAAAAAAAGCCTCCGTTATCGGAGGCTTTTTCTTTTGAATGAACTAAAAAAAACTAGTTTTTGATAATCTTATTAATTGTGGCTAATGAACTTACTCTGTTTTGAACTCTAACAAAATAAGCACCTTTACTTAAACTTTGCAGTGAAAGATTTTCATTCTTATTGTTTACTTCTTTGCTAATAACAACTTTACCGGTTAGGTCAAGAACTTGAACTATATTTCCACCTTCAGATAAATTATTTAATGAAATAATTTCGTTGGCAGGATTTGGAAACAATTCTAATGATTTGCTATTGTTGGTCAAAGCAGAAGTTGTGTTTGAAAAGGGAACAACAGTTCCATTAACTAATGCAGCAAACAATCCAAAAGCTTCTCCGTCTTGGTTAGCAGATGGATTTAAAAATCCTGAGGCAAAAACTACTGCAGTTTGATTTGCTAAACCAGAAAGAGGTGCAATAAAAGAGGCAACAACTGTATTGTTATCTGACCCAGGCGTGATGTCTAAATTGTAATTTGCAGGAGGCACTGAAATGTAATTTGTTAGGTCATTAAATGTTGCATTATCAACAAGTGGTCCACCATTAGCTAAAACATCTACTGTTGGTGCATCCGTTGCTCCATGAAATACTCTAAATTGGGTTTCGCCTGTTACAGTAGAAACTTCTCTCATACCATTAGATAAAAATAAATCAAATGCGGTGTTCACTGAATTTGGATTTGGTGCAAAACTTGCTGGCGCCAGAACTCCTTTTGCAATTGCAACATATTTTTCATTTGCAGTTAAAGTAACAGGAAATGTTGCCAAAGCTTCGGCTACGGAAGTACTAGTTCCAGGAGCAACTGCTACTGAAAGTGGAATTCCTGCAGGAACATCCTGAAATGCTGTGGCTGTTCTAAAGGCAAAATCGTTTAGGAAAATTGTGCCATTTACATAAATATCAACAACTGCAGCACTTGGGTCGGCGGCATTGTGAATTACTTGAAGCCTAGCAGGTTGAAATTGAGCGTTGGCGAACAATGTTGTTGCAAAAAATGCAATAGTTAGTAATTTGTTTTTCATGGTTTAAAATTAAAGGTTAAAAATAAATAATAGGTTTACTATTAATTGCAAACGATTTAAATGAAGAAAAGTTTACAAGCTTTGTTTATTATTTAGTGAATAAATGTTAAACAAAAAATAAGCTAAACAAAATACCCAAGAGAATTACAGCAAACTTTTGGAGATTAAATCTATGGCTTTCAGAGGCTTCAAACAAAATGGTAGTGGATATATGAAGGAAAATGCCAACAACCACGCTCAGTAAATAAGTATGTATCTGTGGAGATATTCCCGAAAGGTATTCATTAAAAAAATAAGATAAACCAAGGCCAAGAGGAGTGAAAATAGCAAAAACGAACAGCATTAACCAAATCTTTTTTTGCTTTACA
>CAIMMJ010000340.1 GCA_903842515.1 uncultured Bacteroidota bacterium
ATCATTCCAATTGCTTCATTGGATTTATTATCCATGATTATCAGTTTTTTTTTGTCTGCTTTGTTTAGTTGATTTTGTAACCAAATTTCTTGTTCTTGAGAATTGTTTGGAAAACGGCCACTAAAAAATTCATTCACCTCGGGATCAAAATTCCATTTGCTCACTATTGCAAGGTGTTCAACAGATAAGCTCACTAAATGAGTTAGTTTCCCTTTCATGGTATTACGTTCATTAATTTTAATTGATGAGTATAATTAATTTCAGCATCAAAATCATGCTTCCATATATCAAATGATGATTTTCTATAATATTCAAACTCTTCATTGTTCATAGAAGCAAATTTTTTAATGTTAATTGCAATTTCATTTGCTGTTGGATTTTTGTTCATCAAAAAGCCATTTTTATTGTTGTGCAATATTTCACTTACTCCGCCAACATTTGTTCCAATTATGGGATAACCAAAAGAACTAGCTTCCATCATAGAAACAGGCAGCCCTTCTGTTTGGGATGTGTTTATTAAAACGTCTAAATTAGTATTTGAAAGAAAGTTTATTACCTGCATTTTACTTAGTTTACCTTCAAATTTATAGTTGATATTGCTTTTTTTCTTTAGCTTATTTTCAGCAAATTTTTTAATTTCAGATAAATCTTTTTGCCTACCGTCACCAATGTGTATCCAGGTTATTTCATAATCATCTATTAATGCAAGAGCCTCAATTATCAATTCTAATCTTTTTACAAAAGAAATAAATGCCAATGAAAACAAAATAAGTTTATCTTTTTGCTTGTTCGATTTTTTATAAAAACCATTTGGAACTCCCAGTCTGCAAACTGTAAATTTAGAGAAGTTGTATTCTGGAAATTTATTCATTAGATAATTTTTACCTTGATTGGAGATTACAAAAAACTTATCGCAATTATCGTAAATATATTTTCTAAATGGTAAGTAGCTGTCTTTATTTCTTTCAAAATAAATATCCCAAGCATGCATTTTAGAATATACACCAATAACAGGATATTTTTTTTTTAGCCAAATTAATGCCAAAATATATTCGGTACACCAATAACTTCTTAACCAAACATCGCTTTTTTTAAAATCTATTTTTGAAATAATTTTATCCATCTCATTATAAACTCTTCTTGCTCTTAAATACGAATCCAACATGGTTTTTAGTGAAATTATACTAATGTTTTGCTTAAGGAAGTTTTTAATATTTAAGCACTCTTTAAATACAATTGGGCTAAAATAAAGTGGAAATGAAATAAATTTTTCTAAAATATTTATTTTAGTAGTTGGATTACATGTTACTACTTTTGAACTAAGTTCAACAGAGGGATTTCCCATGTTGCTTATATTGTAATCTGTTATCACTAGAAAAACAGAATCAAAGTAATTTTCAATAACTTTTAATTCGTCTTCATAATAAGTTTCGCCAACGGAATAGGGAAAATTTGCAACTAACTCAAAAAGAAATTTTTTCTTAGTTTGCGAACTCATTTTTTATTTAACTGATTTTTTTGCAAAAATACAATTAAATAAATTTAGAAGTATTTTTTATAAAAGTTCAGGATAAAATTAATGGATTATTCTTAGCATTTCAAATGCTTCGGCGTATTCTGCAGAAATTTGAACGCCGCGGACTCTTGCCAAACCAATTAGGAAATCCTTATTTACAAATTTTCTAAATTTTTGAGTTTCATAAAACTCCATGGCTATGCACTTTTTATCTATTTGGGCTTGTGTTAATTTAAAAAATGCAGTTGTGGTAAATGCAACTGTATCCCAAGGCAAGTCGTAACCATAAATAGTTTTGTATTTAAATGCCCTCATTCCTTCTTCGTAAATTGTTCTATGGTCTTGGTGCAAGGCATTAGAACATGGCATAAAAATAATATCTGGATTAATATTTAACCTCATTTCAATTATATGTTCTAATATATCTTGTCTGCGACTGTTTAATTTTCTTACCGGATAGTTAAATAGAATGAGGTTCTCTTTTTTTATTCCAAGAGAAGCTGTTGCTAGTTTAACTTCTTTCTCTAATGAATCTTTAGGGAAACCTTCGGGAACAGATTCTTCGCAAATAGAAAAAGCTGCGTAAAATACTTCATTACCTTCTTCTAACAATCTTACTATTGTTCCGCCGCAGCCAAGTTCACCATCGTCTGTGTGCGGTGCAAGAACCAATATTTTTTTATTTTGGATCTGTTCCATTTAAACAAGTAGAAATAGAAATTAAGGAATTAATAATTTTGTAATGTCTACTTTACAAACATTTAAATCCACGGAACTAGAAATTCCCTTAAGTTTTCCTTTACAAGAGTGTTGCCAAATAGACCAATTTTCCCAACCTACGGGTATGTTAGGTTCTTCTCTATCTCTGTAATCTGCAATCCATAAATGATACTCTTTTACCATATCTTTAAAATGAACTGCAAAATGATGGTTCCAAAAATGTGTGTTAGTATAAATAATGGGCTTAACACCTAATTTCTCTTCAATATACTTAATCATTTGTTTTAGGTTGTAAACATAAATCTTAGAATTTTTTGAATTGTATCCTCTCCCTAATTCTACATCAATTACAGGTAGCATGTGCCCTGAAGTGAAGTTAACCGTGCTTAAAAATAATTTTGCTTGTTCCTTTCCGGATACTAATGGTCTAAAATAATGATAAGCACCTTTTGCATATTTATCTCCAATCTGTGACCAATGAGTTGAAAATTTTCTATCAACTATAGTGGTGCCTTCGGTGGCTTTGCAAAATATAAAACTAATACCGGAGTCTAACAGACTGAAATTAACGTTTTGATAGCGAGAAATATCTATTCCAATTGAAACTTGCTTTGATTCATCACAATATGAAAATTTTTCAGGAATAAAAGACTTGATAGTTTTATTCTCCGCAATAGAAAATGACAATAAAATCAACAGCACAGATAGAACTAAACTTCTCTTTATAAGGTTTTTCATTTTTTTTTCTTTAAAATTCAAAGTTATAAATCAGATTTTCTTTTGATGTTAACATAACAATAAATTATTAACAAGTGTTTGTTTGTTTAGAATAAACTAAATTACATAGGTATACTCAATAATCAAGCCAAATAAACTTTTTTGTTTTTATTTTTTTATTTAGATTTGAGTGATGGATTACTTCAAGGTACTAAATATTAGATAACTTTTATAGATTTTTTGATTATGAATGATTTGAATTTAGAGAAAAAAGTTGATTTTTCATTTGCTACTCTTATTCTACGAAATGATGGAATAGCCGTACTTGATTTTAAGGATAATCAGGAAATTTCTCTGGACAATGCAATTGAATTAAATGAAAAATTTGGTAATTTAACAAAAGGAAGAAGAGTGCCTGTTTTGATGATATTGGGAGAATTCACTAACTATTCTGACGAAGCCAAATCCTATTCGGCAAGTTATGATGGTACAAAATACAGCTCGGCAGAAGCAATAATTGTTAAAAATATAGGTCTAAGAATTGTTGCTCAAATGTATTTAGTTATAAATAAACCGATTGTGCCCTCAAGGTTTTTTACTAAAACTGAGGAAGCTATTGTTTGGCTTAAATCCTACTTGTAATTAGCTTTAATTGTTTGTGATGAATCTAATTTTAAAATGAAATCTGAGATTTTTTTTGATACTACTTTTGATGATTCTTTGTATAAATGATTGCCATCGGTATATAAAAAGTTGTTGTTCTCATGTGTCATATCGTAATAGGAATCAACAATTGGTAACAGCTCAGTAATTTTTTCGTTGAAGGATGGCATATATTTCTGTTCAATTTTAAAAATTTCTTGATGAAGCGGAAGTCTAACCAAAATTACTTTTCCGTGATTTTTTAGAAAACTGATTGTTTTTTTTAAATACAAAAACCTAAGTTTAGAATAACAGAATTTAGCTGCATTAAAATTGGTGTAGTCTTTTATTTTTTGATTTATTCTATCGTTAACAGATTTTTTATCCATAGGAATAGTTACTTCTAGCCAACCATCTTTATGCAGGTAGAGTTCATTGTTGAACCTAAAAAAAATTTCATAAAATTTACCTCCTAAATTGTCAAACAAATATTCAAAATTAGGATATTGGTTTACTTCCTTGGTTGTTGCAAGGCACAAACTCCTCTCGCCAAATTTTAAAGAATCGTTTGGATATTCCTTTAATGCGGAGATACTCCAAGGATCCACACAAACAATAAAAATTCCATCCTTAGCGTTTGTATTTAATTTTTTTTTGATGGAGTTTAAATAAACCGGTCCATAAGGGCTGTGAGCTATGGTAAATGAAAAATTAAAGAATTTTCGATTCAGTTCATCATCAAGGGTAGACGGCAAAATTCCTTGTGCAGATCTTGAGGTTCCAATTATTAAATTATCCATATCAGGTCCAGTAAACCTCAGATAAAACTGATCAACTTTTCCGTCTGCAAATGAAAGGGTAATTATAAAAGTTAATCCAACTACTAAAATGTAAACCGTTGTTTTTATTAAAAATGCTTTCAAAATAAATTAAAATTGAAAATAAATAAACTGTTGTTTGTTGCCACTGAACAATAAAATGGTTATTCCCAATAAAAAGTAAAATCCCCATCTAAATGGCTTATTCCATTTTAGACCAAAACGTTCTAATGCAAAATTTCCTTCTCTACCCATCCATTCAATAAGCATGAAAACTGCAATAAAAAAAACAATCATTAGTGCCTTACCTTTTTCACTAAAAATTGGAACTGTTAAAATGGAATTTGAAAATATTTTAGAAATTATTTGAAAAGCCTTTGCTAAACTTTCTGATCTAAAAAATATCCATGCAAATACAGTCAGTAAAAATGTGAATGATATTTGCAACAGTTCCTTTAAGCTGGGCAGTAAATTTCCTTTGGCAACAATTTCTAAATTATTTCTATTGTTGTTCATTACTATAGATGGCATAATAAATAATGCATTTAATAAACCCCATACAATAAATGTCCAGTTTGCACCGTGCCAAAATCCACTTACAATAAAAATTATAAACGTATTTCTTATTTTCATCCAATTGCCTCCTTTGCTTCCACCTAAAGGTATATACAAGTAATCTCTGAACCAGGTAGAAAGTGAAATGTGCCATCTTCGCCAAAATTCTGCTATGTCTCTCGAAAAATAAGGGTAGGAGAAGTTTTTTAATAGTTCTATTCCAAAGAGTCTTGCTGTTCCTAATGCAATATCTGAATAACCTGAGAAGTCGCCATATATTTGAAAGGCAAAAAATATGGCACCCACTAACAAAGAGCTTCCTGCGTAGTTTTCGGCATTATTAAAAAATACATTTGCAAAATCTGCACATTGATCTGCGATTACTACTTTTTTAAATAAACCCCAAAGAATCTGCCTTAGTCCATCTATTGCTTTTGAATAAACAAATATTCTTTTTTTCTGAATTTGAGGCAACAAATGAGTGGCTCTTTCTATTGGACCAGCAACAAGCAGCGGAAAAAAACTCACAAAAACTGCATAATCTATAAAGTTTTTTTCTGCTTTTATTCTTTCCTTATAAACATCAATCACATAGGATAAGCCATGAAAAGTATAGAATGAAATGCCAACAGGAAGTATGACGTTTAACGTAAATGGGTTTACTTTTAATCCAAAATTCTCTACAAAAGCAGTAAAACTTTCTGCAAAAAAATTATAGTATTTAAATATCCCTAAAAAACCTAAATTAATTGATATGCTTAGCCAAAACCAAAATTTCTTGCTAACCTTTGTATGAGATTCACTCATTTTAATGCCAGTAAAATAGTCAAGCAGGGTAGAAAAAATTAATAAAAATAAAAATCTCCAATCCCAGCAAGAATAGAAATAATAGCTAGAAATGAGCAATAAACTGTTTTGAACGATTAGATTTTTATTTGCAACAAACCAATATAGAAAAAATACGATGGTCAAAAAAATTGCAAATCCAATTGTATTAAATAGCATTAAAAAAAATTCTATGAGTTTTTATTTTATTAAAATATTTTTGGCAAATATTGGTATTTTTTATTGTTAATTTAATTTTTCAAAATCACGCAACATAGTTAATACTGTAATAAAATCTTGTGGTAGTTCAGAATCAAAAAACATTTTATTGCCGGTTTTAGGATGAATAAATTCCAGACTTTTAGCGTGCAGAGCTTGCCTATTTAATGTGTTGAGGCATTTTTGAATAAACTGTTTGTAATGTCCGGTATTTTGTCCTTTTAAAATTGAACTTCCTCCATACAATTCATCAGAAAATAATGGATGACCAATGTGCTTAAAATGAACTCTTATTTGATGGGTTCTGCCGGTTTCTAATTTGCATTCTACCAAAGTATGGTATTTAAAGCGCTCAATTACTTTATAATGGGTTACTGCGTGCTTACCAAGGGAGCCATCCGGAAAAACATCCATTACTTTTCGGTCTCTAATACTGCGTCCGGTATTGCCTGTTATTGTTCCCTCTTCGTCTGCTAATTTACCCCAAACCAATGCAATGTATTTTCTATTAATTGTTCTGTCAAAAAATTGTTTTCCAAGGTGAGCTAAAGCAATTTCTGTTTTTGCTAAAACTAAAATTCCTGTGGTATCTTTATCTATTCTATGCACTAATCCCGGCCTAATTTCATTGCCTTTTGTATACGGTAAATTATTAAAATGATACATTAATGCATTTATTAAGGTACCTGTATAATGGCCATAAGCCGGATGAACTACCATTCCTGCTTCCTTATTTACAATAATTAGCGTTTCATCTTCGTAGCAAATTTCAACAGGAATATTTTCTGCAATTATCTCATTTGTTTTTGGCGGCTTTGAAAGCACAATAGAAATATGGTCGAATGGTTTAACCCTGTAATTTGGTTTTATAGGTTTTCCATTCACTAAAATTGTTCCTGCATGGGCTGCCGCTTGTAACTTGCTTCTTGTAGCATTTTCAATTCTTGTCATCAAAAACTTATCTATTCTTAAAAGTTCTTGGCCCTTTGTTAACACCAAACTAAAATGTTCAAACAATTCATTTTCTTCTTCGTTATCTTGCAGTAAATCTTCCATTATTTTTTAAAAAGCTTTCTCAAAATTATTTAATTGCATAAATTAACGCAAAATTACCAAATGTAGTTTTGGAAATTTTTATTGGGGTGTTCTAAATAGAATTTATGTCTTTTCTCAGGCTTGTTTTTATATTAATTTTTGCAACTTATTTTTGTTCTTGCAGTGCCAATACTTATAACGATTCAATAATTGTTGGAGCTTCTGATACTGCACGATATTTCTCGATTTTAAAAAATAAAAAAATTGCATTATTAATTAATCAAACTTCTGTTGTAAATAATCAGTTGTTACCAGAATTTTTAATTGACAACAAAATGGAGATTTGCAAAATATTTTCTCCGGAACATGGCATAAAAACAAATGCAGATGCAGGAGAGAAGGTAAACAATGAAATTTATACTTATAACAATAAAAGCATACCTGTAGTTTCGTTGTATGGCAATAAGAAACAGCCAAGTAAGCAAGATTTAGATTCGGTAGACATTGTTGTTTTTGACATTCAGGATGTAGGTGTTAGGTTCTACACTTATTTAAGTACAATGTATTATTTAATGCAAACCTGTGCTGATAACAACAAAACTCTTCTTGTTTTAGACAGACCAAATCCAAATGGAAATTATGTTGACGGTCCGGTGCTTAAGGACGAAAAACTAAAATCTTTTGTAGGTATTGTTCCAATTCCTATTGTTCATGGTTGCACATTGGGCGAATTGGCGCTAATGATAAACAAAGAAAAATGGCTGAAAGGTGACAAGGAATGTATATTAAATGTAGTTAAAAATAAAAACTATTCGCATAACTTGTTGTATGAGCCACCTATTGCTCCTTCGCCCAACCTAAAAACAATAGAATCTATTTTGCTTTATCCAAGTTTATGTTGGTTTGAAGGTTCTATTTGTAGTGTAGGAAGAGGAACTGATTTCCCGTTTAGAGTTTATGGATTTCCATCTTTTAAAAATAGTGATTTTATGTTTGTTCCTAAATCTATGCCTGGTGCAACAAATCCTATGTATTTAAATGATACATGCTTTGGAAAAGACCTAAGAATTTTAAATAAGTTTGAGATATTTAATCAAAAAAAAATTAATCTTTTTTATTTAAAAGATGCCTACAACAGTTGTCCTAACAAAGAAAAATTTTTTAATAATTTCTTTTTTAAACTGGCAGGAAATGAAGAATTAAAACAACAAATTATTGATAATGTAGAAGAAAATAAGATAAGAGATTCTTGGCAAAAAGACTTAAATGAATATTTAAAAATAAGAGAGAAATACTTGCTTTATGAGGATTTTTAACTCTTTTAAATTTGTTTGTTTTGAAGTATTATTTGTAATTCTTTTTTAGTTTTCTAAAGATAAAAAAACAATCAAGGCTACCCAGGAATAGCATTGATCAATTAAATAGTTGTTCCTCAAAAAGTCATTTAATCTTTTCTTAATTGGGTTTCACCCAAACCCATTCACTTTTTTGCCTTGATGCAAAAAAGTAAACAAAAAAAATCAAGGCTTCATTTTATC
>CAIMMJ010000341.1 GCA_903842515.1 uncultured Bacteroidota bacterium
ATACAAAATTTTGAAAAATCTGCTGAGGCATTTACCAAAACAATAAGTTTAAATTCAAATTTCGAGAATGCATTTTTATACAGAGCACAAGCATATAAAATGAAAGGCGAGATTAATTTGGCATTGCAAGATGCATTGATGGCGAAAAAACAAGGTAATAATGCCGATGCATTAATAAGAGAGTTAGAATTAAAAATTAATTAGTTTACTACTAATTTACTTTGAACTCGTTTTAGCTCAAAAACAATGATGTAGCTTACAATAGACATCAATATCCAAGAACCAACTTTGCCTGAATCTACTACAGTCCAGTTTTGATGTTGGTATGAGTATTTCCATGCTCCAAAAAACGTTGCAATATTTTCTGCCACCCAAATAAAAAACCCAATTAAAAACATAGAGAGTACAACCGGCATTTTAAATGTAGTTGTTTGTGGAGTAAAGAGAATAGTTGATTTAAAATAAACAATTATTACAATTAGAAACAATATCCATCTAAAATCATACACATAATGATGAGTAAAAAAATTGAAATAAATTAATGCTGCAATTAAAATTGATAGGAATTGATTGGGTTGTTTATCAATTTTTAAATTAAACCAATGCCAAGCCTGACACATATAACTTGCAACACTGGCATACATAAATCCTGAATAAAGTGGTACTCCAAAAAATTTTGTGTAAGCCTCTTCAGGATACGACCAAGATCCTTTGTGCACTTTAAATAGTTCCATTGCTATACCCAAAAAATGAAATAAACAAATAACCAACAATTCGTTTTTCGATTCTAACTTCCATCTTACCATAAAAAACTGAAATACAACACAAACTATCAATAAGAAATCATATCTGTAAATTATCGAAAATTCAAGCTTGCGACTTATTGCCAAAGTCAAAAAAATGAAGGCTGGAAAAAAACATGAAAGAATATTCTTTATTCCAAAAAATAAAAGCGGTTTAAAATATCTTTTTATGAAATAAATCAACTTAGAATTCAATAAATATTGGACAATGGTCGCTAATTCTTCTGGCTTCTTTTATATCAGCAAAGGGCTTGTAGAAATGAACAATTCCAACATTCGTTAATTTAAAAGATGGAGATTTGTAAAAAAAATTATCGTACTCACTTGCCAAACAATCATTGTTTATACACTTCTGTCGCAATGATGTTTTTTGACCAACTAATGAAGATTTATACCCCATTTTTTTTAATGGATTAAATACCGAATGAGATTGTGGACAATTAAAATCGCCACAGAAAATTAAATTTAATGTGGGATAAACTTCTGGTAGAAACTTAAAATATTTTATTTCCCGTTCCGGTTGTTTTGATTTAGTTATTGCATGAAAATTAACCAAGGTAAAAACAACATCGTTGCATTTAAAAGTGCAAATGAATGGTTCTCTATCGATTTCTAGTGCGAATTTTTTTTCTAAAAAAGGTTTTCCAACTATTTTAACTGAACTTGTTTTCCAAATAAAAGCATAGCGTTCACTTTTATAGGCACTGCCGGTTGTGGCATCGCTAACACAGTAATCCCACTTATTACCTAATCTATTTAGTTTATCGGACAATAAGGCAATGGCTTTTGCGCCACCTTCACCAGCAACTACTTCCTGAATGGCTATAACATCATAATTTTTAATAGTTTTTGCAATAAATTCTAGTTCAAACTCATTCTTACTATTTCCAATGTCCTTAATATTCCAGCTACAAACAGAAATTGCAACTACACAATTGCTAATTAAAAGACAACATAAAACTATAAGAAATAAAAATTTATTGTAATAAACTTTTACTGATTTTTTATACATAGTGATTAATGTTTATGCAAAACATTTATGAATTAATAAGAAAAGATTATGGTTCCCACAGCTCAATTTTGTTGCCTTCTGGATCTAGAATATGAATAAACTTGCCGTACTCATATACTTCAATTTCATCACAAATTGTAACTCCCTCTTTTTTTAGTTCTTCCACCAGTTGTTCCAAATTATCTACTCTGTAGTTTATCATGAACTCTTTTGAAGACGGTTCAAAATATTTTGTTGTTTCAGAAAATGGACTCCATTGAGTAGAACCTTTTTCTTCGGGCTTATCTTCCTTTCTCCATTCGAATGTTGTTCCGTACTGGTTGGTATCTAAACCTAAATGTTGCTTATACCATTCTTTGATTGTCTCGGGATTTTTACATTTAAAAAATACACCGCCAATTCCCGTTACTTTTTTCACTGTTAATCTTTTTTAAATTTTAGAACTTATTTAAGTAGTCTTTGAACATGTCTTTGTGCACCATAAAATCCATTATTTTTAACTTAATGTAATCTTCATGAAAAAAATAATACCCAAAGTTTTTACTTTCTTTTGAGCAATTTCTGCTTCCTGCTCCTGAATCTTTAATCAAGTACCAATCTTTTCCTTCTAATTCTTTAAATCCAACCAAGTGCATACCATGATCGTCTGTAGTTGTTTTGTTAGAAAACCTTAATTGTCTTGCATATTCGTCAATGTATTCGCCGGGTATATCATAGGTTGGAACTACAGCAACATTGCTCCAAGAATCAAAACCAGATTCAGAGGTATCACCACCAATACAAACGGTATAGCCATTACGAATAGATTTCTTTAATACTTCCATGTAAACTTCTAGAGGAACATTATAATAATCGGCACTGTGCCACCAATTGTCTTCTACTTTATATTCTGCTTTTTTCCAATAAGATTCAGAAACCAATGACATAACATCAATGTAATCGTCAGGAACTAATTTTAATACATCTTTTAAATACTGCTGTGGAGAAATTTCCTTTCCGTCGACCTTAACAGTCTTTGGAGGCTGCCCCATATAAAAATCCATTATTGATTTTATGGTAGAAACAATTAAATCGTTGTTCCAAGAATTACTTTGCTTAACAGACTCTAAATAAGCTTTCATTTCATCTACCATTTTTTTATGGTTATGATAAGATTGGCCGTTTTTCATACCAGTATAAGCATCTAAAGGTACTGCCCCGTATTTTTTAAAAATCCTGGTAACAGCATTTGCTTCGGAACCTTCGTCAAACAAAGAATTTCCTCTTTGTTCTATAAACCTGATGGCCTTTTCTATATATTCCCAATAAGCAGTATACATTTCAGAAATCTTTACTTGCTTTTTTGTAATTCTATAAACTTCTGTTTCAAAAAAAGAAGTTGTAGAAAAAGACCAACACGTTCCGGTTGCACCCTGACTAATTGGATTATTCTTCCAATATCCGGTAAATTCATCTACAGATGTTGGAACAATTCTGTTGCTTAAATCAATTTTATAGGCAGTTCTTTTAGGTAATTCAGTTTTAGGTTCTTCAAAATCTTCTATTCCCCTTAATATATTTTTTTCGTAAAACCCTTTGTCCAGTTCTTTAAAGTACCCTTTGTCTTTTGCTTGTTTTTGTTGAGCTAAGGATATAAAAGGCAGTACAAGAGCCATTAAATTAATCAGTAAAATCTTTTTCATCAATTTTGTTTTTTAGAATTTTTAAAATAAAGCTTTGAGTATATTTGTACAAATATATTTTTTTTGATGTTGCAAGTAAAATCTTTTGTATTTAATCCTTTTCAGGAAAATACATACATTCTGTTTGATGAAACTAAGGAAGCAGTAATTATTGACGCTGGCTGCTATAACACAAGTGAATTTAATCTGTTAAAAGAGTTTATGATTAGCGAAAAACTTGATGTTAAACATTATTTAAATACACATTGCCACATTGATCATATTCTTGGAAATAGTTTTGTTTGCAAAGAATATAATTTAAAACCTAAATATTCTGTAGAGGAAATTCCAGTTTTTAATTCTGGAAATACTGTTGCTAAAATGTACGGTTTAAATTATACAGAAGGTCCTGTTTGCACAGATTTTATAAGGGAAGGCAACACAATAAATTTTGGAAACACCGTGTTAGATTTAATTCATTTACCAGGGCATTCTCCAGGTAGCATTGGATTTTACGATAAAAGTAATAAAGTTATAATTTGTGGTGATGTTTTATTTCAAGGTTCAATTGGAAGAACAGATTTACCCCTTGGTAATCATGAAGATTTATTACTGAGCATACAAACCAAATTGTTTACTTTGCCTCACGAAGTAAAAGTATATGCAGGCCATGGTAACGCTACAAGCATTGGCGAAGAAATAAAGTACAATCCATTTTTCAACTAAAAAAACATGCCAACAGTTTTAATAATTGACGACGAAAGAGCTATAAGAAATACATTAAAAGAAATTTTAGAGTATGAAAATTTTAAAGTAGAAGAAGCATTAGACGGTAAAGATGCCTTACAGAAAATAGAAAAATTAAAACTTGATTTAATTCTTTGCGATATAAAAATGCCAGGAGGAATGGATGGCTTAGAGCTTTTGCAAAAATTCCAAAAGCAAATACCAGAAACTCAGGTGGTTATGATTTCGGGACATGGAAATATTGAAACTGCTGTGGAGGCCGTAAAAAAAGGAGCTTATGATTTTATTCAAAAACCTCTTGATTTAAATAGATTGCTTGTTACAATTCGCAATGCAATGGACAAATCGAATTTAGTGAGCGAAACAAAAGCTCTTAAGAAAAAAGTATTTAAAACCTCCGAAATGATTGGAGAGAGTAAAGCTATCAATGGAATTAAAGAGATTATAGAAAAAGTTGCACCAACAGATGCCAGAGTTTTAATTACAGGGGCAAATGGCTCAGGAAAAGAGATGGTAGCCAGGTGGATTCATGAAAAAAGCCAAAGGTCAGCATTTCCGCTAATTGAAGTTAACTGTGCAGCAATTCCATCTGAACTTATAGAAAGTGAATTGTTTGGTCATGAAAAAGGTGCTTTTACTTCGGCAATAGCTACAAGAAAAGGGAAATTTGAGCAAGCAGAAAGTGGTACATTATTTTTAGATGAAGTGGGCGACATGAGCCTTTCAGCCCAAGCAAAAGTACTAAGGGCTTTGCAGGAAAATAAAATTACAAAAGTAGGAGCTGACAAAGACATAAAAGTTAACGTAAGAGTAGTTGCTGCTACAAATAAAGATTTAAAAAAAGAAATAGAAAACGGAAATTTTAGAGAAGATTTATTCCATCGGTTAAACGTAATTCCAATAAACGTTCCTTCCTTAGACGAACGAAAGGAAGATATTCCATTACTCGTAAATTACTTTTTAAAATTAATTTGCGAAGAACATGGCATCGCAACAAAAAATATTTCTGCAGATGCAGTAAAACAACTTCAAAAATACAGTTGGACAGGAAACATAAGAGAACTCAGAAATGTAATAGAACGACTTATTATTTTGTCGGATAAAACAATTTCTGAAAAAGATGTTTTAAATTTTGCAGGCAAAGGTTAATTAAAAAGTTTCCTTCTAAAATTAAAAAAGCCACAATTAAGTGGCTTGGTGATTCCGATTGGATTCGAACCAATGGCCTACTGCTTAGAAGGCAGTTGCTCTATCCAGCTGAGCTACGGAACCA
>CAIMMJ010000342.1 GCA_903842515.1 uncultured Bacteroidota bacterium
CAAAAAACGACAACGACAGGCGCGAAGAGAAAATAAGCGACACCAAATTTATTACATCGCTAAATTTAGTTTTACCTCACAATAATTACTTGCTGTTTAATTGTAAAAAAGAAAAGAATATTCCAATTATGTTTTATACAGGAATAACTGCTTTTGACAGAAACATAAGTTATGGCGAATACAACTATCTAAAAAAAGAAAATGTAAAAATTGCAATCATTGATAATGGCAATTTACCTGAATTTATAAGAAGAGATTCTAGTATATTTAAGATCAATGCTCCAAACAACTCGTGGTAGGGCTTGCAGAAACATCATCGTTTTTATTCAAAAGGGTTAACCAATTATTTTATCACCCCTGCGTGTTAGTTTGATATTAGTGTATAGAACATGGAGCGAAAAAATCAACATACCTAATGTCATATAAATGGCCGTTTAAGCACATTGAAACGTCTCAAAATTAATTAAAAGCACTTTTGATGACATGTAAGTTTTTAATAATTGACCTTATTTTATAAAATGTTTACAGTTCCCGCTTGCAAATAAAGTCCAAACATCCTAACCCCAAAACGCGGTTAAAATTCGATGTACAGAATCGTATTTCTTTAAATTTAAAAAACGATATAGAAAAATTTTCCAACAATTTATCAAAGACCAAATATTTCTTTTTTATTTACAACCTTTTCCGTGTTAACAGGTTTATGTGTTTATGAGGTACTGCGTTGCACTCTTATTTTATTTTTTTCTTACATCTAGTTGCTTTGCGTTGCCCAAAGAAATTAGCCTAAGCGTTTATTATAATTCGGGGAAATACAATCTCAATAATTTGGATTCCATTAAATTAGATTCAATAGCTAAAGTAATACTTAATGCAAAAAGCTTTAGCGCCAGCATCAATTCCTTTTGCGATTCCGACGGTTCTATAAACGACAATCTTGCCTTGGCAGAAAAAAGATGCACAGCAATAACCGCTATTTTTTTAGCCAATAAATTAAAAACCGATTCCATCCAATGCAATTCTATTGGAGAACTACCAACCAAAAAAAATAAAACAAGTGCTCAGGAAAAAGAAAAGTTGCGCCGCTCAGATATTGTTATAAACTACACTCTAACTGAAATAAAAAACCAGGATGAAACTTTTTCCTTCTCCGAAAAAGATTTTGTTGTAGGCAAAAAATTAGTAGTGCCTGCTATCAATTTTGTAAACGGCACCGCAGAATTCTTAGTTACCAGCTACCCATCCTTGCTGGAACTGCTAAAAGTAATGAGAAACTACCCAAGCCTAGAAATTGAAATTGGTGGCCATGTTTGTTGCTCCAATAATTTCCCCATTTCAGAAAAACGTGCTTACAACGTTTTCAGCTACCTAAAAAAAAATGGAATAAGCGAAAACAGAATGCAATACAAAGGCTATGGAAAAACTCAGGCTATTTATGTTGACGACATAGACGAAAAAAAAGCTAAAGTAAACAGGCGAGTAGAAATTACTATTTTAAAATACTAATTTACTGTTCTAATAAAAATTCAATTACTTTCCTCAGCTCCTTTGTTTCATTTTCCCAGATCAGTTCAGTGGCAGCTTTTTGGGCGTTTAATTTCATGACCTCATATTTAGCGGTATTAGCAATTATTTCGTTCATTTTATTTGCTAAATTTTCACTGCTAAAATCCGCTACAATTTCTCCAACATTATACTCCTCCACAATCTTTTTATACTCAATTAAATTGGTTCCTAAAATTGGTATTCCTGCCTGTATGTAATCAAAAATTTTGTTGGGCAAACTGTATTTATAATTTAAATTGCTGTCTTTGTCCAATGTTAAACCCATATTGCAATTGGCCGTGTATTGCATGAGTTGTTCAAACGGAATTTTATCTATCACAACTACTTTTTGCTGCAGACTTAATTCAGAAATTTTATTTTTTAAAATCGAAAAAACATCACCACTTCCTATGATGTATAAAACAGCGTTTACTTTTTGCATGGCCTCCACCGCTTCTTCTGCACCTCTGTCTATATTTATTCCGGAGCCTTGCAGAATAAAAATAAATTTATCCAATGGCATTTTCAATTCCTCTCGTTTTTTTTTTGGTTCAAAACAAAATTTATGAGGCATATTGCGTATCACCATCCAGTTATTTTTATATTCTTTTTTAAAAAGGTTTGCAATAGATTCGTTAACGGTTATGCAATAGTTTAATTTGGGAACAATGGAGCGCTCAACAAATTTCCAAATAGATTTTTTTAAGGGCGATTTTTGCAACTCAGGAACTTCCGTAAAGTATTCATGACTGTCATAAACCATTTCTTTTCTCTTAATTTTTGAGACCAAATAATTGGGTAAAAGAGTGTCTAAATCGTTAGCAAAAAATAAGTCTGCTTTTTTGCTCAGTAAAAAAAAGAAAAGTCTAACTTGAAACTCGGCATAAAAAAATGGCCCACTTGAAAACAGCAAATTCATTCTTTTGGTGGCATAAGCTCTGTTGTTTAGGGGCAAACTATTTTTTAATTTTCTGCCTACCAACAACACCTCTGCTCCGCTATCCATAAGCAAAATGCAGGTTTTATGAACCCTTTGATCGGTGGCCAAATCGTTTATTACCGAAACAATTACTTTTTTCTTCATTTAAAAACGGCTAAAAATAAGATATTTGCAAAAACAAAATTTATTTCTTTTTAAACAATGCAAGAGCCACAAAAAAATATTTCATTAAAAACTCTAAACACATTTGGTATAGATGTAAGTGCCGAACTGTTTTCTAGTTTTAATACCGAGGAAGAACTCAAATACTTAATAGAATTAAATAAAAACGAAAAAAAAGAGGTTTTAATTTTGGGTGGCGGAAGCAATATTTTATTTACAAAAAATCCCGAACAATGGGTTTGGCAAAACTGCATCAAAGGAATAGAAGTTATTTCTGATTCATCCAACGAAGTGCTGCTTAAAGTGGGAGCAGGAGAAAATTGGCACAACTTTGTGCTTTATTGTGTAGATAAAAACTGGGGAGGAATAGAAAATTTATCACTCATTCCGGGGTGTGTAGGAGCAGGGCCAATGCAAAATATTGGTGCATACGGTGCTGAGCTTAAAGATACTTGCCATGCTGTGGAGTGCATTGAACGTAAAACCGGACAATCAAAAACATTTACGGCACAAGAATGTGAGTTTGGCTACCGTGAGAGTATTTTTAAACAAAAAGTAAAAGATCAATACGTAATAACATACGTTTATTTTAAACTATCTAAAAACGCCAAAGTAAACACACAATACGGCTCCATTCAGCAAGAGTTAGATGCCATGCAAATTGCGGAGCCCACATTAAAAGACGTAAGCAATGCAGTTATAAACATCAGGCAAAGCAAATTGCCCAACCCCTCAGAATTAGGCAATGCCGGAAGTTTTTTTAAAAATCCTGTAATTTCGGAAGCCAAGTTTAAAAGCCTAAAAGAAAAATTTCCCCAAATAATTTCATACCCGGCGGCAAATGGAAATGTAAAACTTGCTGCCGGCTGGCTTATAGAGCAATGTGGACTAAAAGGATTCAGACAAAACAACGTTGGCGTGCACAGCAAGCAAGCCTTGGTAATAGTAAACTATGGAAATTCTAAAGGTTCAGAAATTTGGGAGCTGTCAGAAAAAGTAATTCAAACAGTAAAAGATACCTTTGATGTAGAGTTGGAAAGAGAAGTAAACATCTACTAGGCGTTCAAGCAAGAGCCCGGCGTTTTGTAACTATATGTAATAAGGGAGTAAACACAAAGTGGTTAGAGGGTTGATGGCGCAACTCTGCAACTGCATCGTCTCGCTTGCGGTAAATAAAAAACACTAAAAGCCATTTGATGGCAGAGTGCCAAATATCTGCGAGGTTCTAGCTTGGCTTTTAATTTATTCACTTGCATTTAGCTTTAGAATTGCATAAAAAACTAAACTAAAATTAATTTGCCATCATCTATAATGGTCTTTGTTTTTTTGTATGTATGTTAGATGTATAATCTATTTAATTCAACGTTCATAATATATTGCCAATTAATTGGTTAGGATGCAAATAAGTTTGCAGTAATGGTAGAAAATCGACTCCAAAAG
The DNA here is from genome assembly GCA_903842515.1 of uncultured Bacteroidota bacterium. Taxonomy (GTDB): domain Bacteria; phylum Bacteroidota; class Bacteroidia; order UBA4408; family UBA4408; genus CAIMMJ01. The sequence goes on from CAIMMJ010000342.1 coordinate 4,085, forward strand.
AGAAACACGAACGAAAAAACATAAATTTGTAGCATACAGAAATAAATAATGGACAATCGCTTTGCGGACATCATTCAGCTTATAAAACTATCTCGGACTAATGCAATAAAAGCCGTAAACGCTTAACTAATAAACCTCTATTGGAATATCGGAGAATATATCAGTAACAAAATTGAACAATCTGAATGGGGCGACTCTGTTGTAAAAGAATTAGCCTATTTCATACAGACGCAAGAACCAGAAATAAAAGGCTTCTCCGATAAAAATATTTGGAGAATGAAGCAGTTTTACGAGACTTACAAGGACTTCCCAAAACTCTCACCACTGGTGAGAGAAATTAGCTGGACGAACAATCTGCTAATTTTTTCAAGATGTAAAACCATTGAAGAAATGGAATTTTACCTTAAAATAGTTAAACAAGTAAATCACAGTAAACGAGAACTCGACCGACAAATATCTGCAAGCTTTTTCGAGCGAACAATGATTGGCAATTCATAACTCTTACCAGCGGTGAGAGAAAGTAATAACGACTTTTCAAACGCCTTTAAAGACAGCTATGTTTTTGAATTTTTAAACTTACCTGACCCACACAGTGAAAGTGATTTACAACGTGGACTTGTAAGACAAATGAAAAATTTCATTCTTGAACTCGGGAAAGACTTTTTATTCATAGGAGAAGAGTATAAGTTGCAAGTTGGTAACAGCGACTTTTACATAGACTTGCTTTTCTACCACCGTGGACTACAATGTTTAGTGGCATTTGAACTCAAAGCTGATAAATTCAAGCCCGACCACTTGGGACAACTTAACTTTTACTTGGAAGCATTGGACAGAGACGTAAAAAAGTCAAACGAAAATCCGAGCATTGGAGTTTTGCTATGCAAGGACAAGGATAGTGAAGTTGTAGAATATGCTTTAAGCAGAAGCCTTTCACCGACAATGGTTTCAGAGTATAAAACAAAACTACCCGACAAGAAACTTTTACAACAAAAACTACACGAACTATTTGACAATGAGAAGGACGGGAAATAGAGCCACTACCGATATCAGCACATTTGCAAAATGGCGGGTTGAAAAGGTACATGTACGTTCCGTTTTCATTATTACCTTTGTTGTAAGTCGACAGGTTGAAGCATCGAATCCGCCAATTCGCAAATCTGCAAACCGTTGGCGATAATGTTTTTACAACGCTTCGTATTAAACAGGCGATTCAAAAAACTGACTTTACACTAGTTTGGCATGCGGAGAATAATTTTAACATTTGCCGCATTATTGCGGAGAATAATGCTTATATTTGCCGCAACAATTGTTTCAAAAAGTGCTTAAATACATTTACGAATACAAAAACTGGACAGACTTCACTTGGCGGGAAACCGCCATCAATGCAATATTTGGCGAAGTCCGCAACCTGCAAGGCAAAATTATAGGGCAGATGAACACCCTTGGTTTTGCCACAAAAGAAGAGGCAACTCTTTCGACACTGACACTTGACGTTATTAAATCATCTGAAATAGAAGGAGAAAAACTCGACTATGACCAAGTTCGTTCATCAATTGCAAGAAGACTTGGTATTAACATAGGCGGACTTGTTCCAGCAAATAGAAACGTAGAAGGGGTTGTTGAAATGATGCTTGATGCAACTCAAAACTATCAAAAGCCATTGACAAATAAACGGCTGTTTGGATGGCATTCTGCTCTTTTTCCGACAGGACATAGCGGAATGCTCAAAATTGAAGTTGGTCGGTATAGGTCAGGTGAGATGCAAATAGTTTCAGGTGCTATGGGAAAAGAAAAAGTCCATTACGTAGCGATTCCTGCAAACAGAGTAAAAGATGAAATGGACAAGTTTTTAAAATGGTTTAATGACAACTTCCCTATTGACCCTGTTCTAAAATCTGCAATTGCTCATTTCTGGATTATTATCATACACCCATTTGACGATGGAAACGGAAGAATTGCAAGAGCAATTTCAGATTTAATGCTTGCTCGTGCAGACAAGACAACTGAACGATATTATAGTATGTCAAGTCAAATTTTGGTTGAACGAAAACAATATTATGAGATTTTACAAAAAGTTCAATACAGCAATGGCGACATTACAGATTGGTTAGATTGGTTTTTGCATTGCCTTAAAAATTCACTTATAACAACAGAAGCGACTTTGCAGAAAATATTAAGAAAAAACGAGTTTTGGAAAATTCACGAAAACACTGAGTTTAACGAACGGCAAAGATTAGTGTTGAACAAAATTTTTGATGGATTTGACGGAAAACTAAAATCATCAAAGTGGGCAAAGATTGCAAAATGTTCTCCTGACACAGCATTGCGTGATATTAAGGATTTAATTGACAAGGGAATATTGCGCCAGGAGCAACAAGGTGGACGAAGCACAAACTATGAACTTGCAGACTTCTGAAAGTAACACTACCGCCAACATCGGTTTTGCGTCAGGCGGGGGTGACGTGCTTCTATTTAAAGTTTTGTTGTAGCCGAATGTTCTGTTCTCTTTCGCTGCGGCCAACTAAATTCGTGCTGAAAATACCGTCAATCGCCAATCTGAAAAACGTTTGAAATAATTGTAGCGCCACATATCGAAAATACTAAAAAATAAAAAATATGATACCATTTAATGACATTTTACTTTTTGCTTTAGCAGCATTGGTTCTTGTTGTTAGTCCAGGACCAAATATGATTTACTTAATTTCTCGTTCTATAACGCAAGGAAAAAAAGCAGGGTTAATTTCACTTATTGGAGTGATTTGCGGCTTTCTGTTCCATATAATTATGGTTTCTTTCGGACTTACTGCTGTACTTTTTGCAGTACCTTTTGCTTATACGATATTGAAAACATTGGGTGTTTTATATCTTTTATACTTGGCATACCAAGCCATCAAACCAAACAGTAAAAATATCTTTGATACAAAAACAGATTTGCCCAATGACAAATCAAGAAAGCTTTTCATTATTGGCTTTTTAACCAACGTGCTCAACCCAAAAGTTGCTTTGTTTTATTTGTCATTTTTTCCTCAGTTCATAAAGCCTGAATACGGTTCAATTATGACACAGAGTTTACAACTTGGAGCTACTCAAGTTTTTGTTAGTTTCAGTATCAATTTTATTATTGTATTAACAGCATCAAAAGCAGCAGTATTTTTTGCCAAAAATCCTTCTTGGGTAAATGCACAAAAATGGTTTATGGCAAGTGTTCTAACAGGTCTTGCAATTAAAATGGCTATTTCTAAAGCTAAATAGTATAAGTAGCCTTTAACTATAACAGAATAATATTGACTGAAAAATCACGAACTGCTAACAGAATATTGGCAAAATGGCGGGTTGAAAAGGTATTTGTACTCTCCGATTTCAATTATACCTTTGTTCCAAGTCTAAAGGTTGAAGCTCCAATCTGCCAATCTTCAAATCATTAGCTAAAACTGTATGAAAAAAATACAATTACTAATCATATTATTATTTAGCGAACTAATTGCTTGCAAGAATCCAGAAACAGCTTCAGAAAAGTTGATTCTCAAAGAAAATAAGATGACGACTCAGAATGATAAGAATAAAGAATTAGCAAATGAAACAATTACAGATATTAATTCAATAAAAAACAATAATACTACTGTATTTTCGGTGAGTGATCAAAAAAAGGAAAAACGGAATAAGAAATCTGCAGAGTTGAATTTATTAACTGAAGATGTTCAACTTAACGAGAAGAACCATATCACTTTAGGATTTGTTAGAAATGTACTTATTAAAGAGGGCAGTAACTATTGTTTTAAAAGGGTAGTTAAACAAGATTCAGACAGCAGAGTTGGCTGCAGTGGCGGTGGGAATGAATTATCTTTTACAATTATAAATCCAGCGGATACTTTTTTGATTGAAAACGAAATGTTGAAGACATTAAATTTTCAATATCGTATAAATGGTGGGCTTTATTGGGAAGAGGGGAAGAATCCAATTAAGGGATATATAAAAGGAATGTCATCACCTGATAATACTTGGCAAATAGAAATAAATGTGTGGATTAAAATGACAGACTTGCAAATAAACAAAGAGAATGAAAGGCAAATTATAGTAAATGATAAATTCATGCTATGAACAATTTTTATGATTTAAATAAACAAAAGACAGTACATCACAGTAACTGTCCAAAAGACACGATTTTGTATTGCAAAAACAGTTTTGTGGTTAATCAAATATTAGTTTTTCAAATCAAATTATGTTATAATCACCACCTTCGCCAATCCTAATTGCGTTATACAAAATACATATTCAACTATCAAAAATTAAAAAAAACATGACAAAAAAAACAAATTTTCTATTTGTAATAATGTTACTAATTTCTTCAATTGGAATAAAAGCACAAGACTTGGGTGGCAATCCAACGGGATTAAATTGGCAAATTTTAAACTCGCCAAGTATTCGGGTAATTTATCCTTTGGGCATGGAGGCTCAAGCGCAGCGAATTGCTGGCATGGTCAATTACCTCGATTCTAATAATAGACGTTCAGTGGGACCAAAAAAACGAAGGTTAGATATGGTTTTGCAAAATCAAACTACCAATCCAAATGGATATGTTGCTCTTGCTCCTTTTAGAAGCGAATTTTATGCAACACCACCTTCTAATAATCTTCTCATTGGCACTGTTAACTGGTTAGACATATTAACAATACACGAGTACAGGCACGCCCTTCAATTTATGAATTCGTTAAGAGGGCTTACAAAACTTGGCTATTTTTTGCAAGGCGAAACTTTGTGGTCTCTACTTAGTGCGGTTAGCATTCCCGACTGGTATTTTGAAGGTGACGCAGTAATTATAGAAACAGCCCTAACTCCTTCTGGAAGGGGACGATCTCCGTTTTTTACAATGGAGCAAAGAGCCTTAGCTTATAGTAATAGAAACTATAATTATTTGCAAAATAGAAATGGCTCTTATAAAAATATGATGCCTGACAAATACCGATTAGGTTATATGATGCTTACCAAGATAAGAAATGAAAAAGGAAATGATATTACAGCAAATGTTCTTAAAGGCGCCGCGTTATACAAAGGTATAATATATCCATTTTCGAATTCATTAAAAAGAGAAACTGGGTATTCTACAAAAAAATTATATGAACTTGCGTGGGCAGAAAAAAAAATAGATTTTAAAAACCAAATAAGCGAAATTAAGCCTACAAGCACACCCACAATAAAAAAAAACAAAACTACTTTTACAAATTATAGATTTCCTTGTATCCTAGAAAATGGGGATATTTTAGCTCGAAAAAATAGTTACAAATCAACAGACGAAATAGTTCTTTTGAGTAATGGTTTAGAAAAAAAAATTACTACCATTGGTTATAATAATGATGACTATTTGCAATATAAAAAAGGTAAGTTGGTATGGACA
>CAIMMJ010000343.1 GCA_903842515.1 uncultured Bacteroidota bacterium
ATTTTTGTACGATTCTAACAGAAAAATGCCAATTAGCGGCGCTGTAGATTTTAATGAATTAAAGAAAAAATACAGTGGCGGAAAAGAACTAAAAGGAAAAACCTTAGGAATTATTGGCATTGGTAGAATAGGACAAGCTGTTGCTTCCAGAGCTGTAGGATTAGGAATGAAGGTAGTTGCATACGATCCATTTGTAGAAAACACAACTATTAAAATTGAACTTGATGGTGCAGGACTAATAAATATTCCTTTAAAAACTATTTCGCTTTACGAAGTTTTAGCTACTAGTGATTATATAACAGTGCATGTGCCAGGAGGAAGTTTAATAGATAAGTCAGAAATTGCTCAAATGAAAAATGGAGTTTGTTTAATAAATACCTCAAGAGGCGGAGTGATTAATGAAGTAGCTTTAATTGAAGGATTAAATTCTGGTAAAATTGCACATGCAGCATTGGATGTTTTTGAAAATGAACCAACTCCTAAAACAGAATTATTGTCTCATCCAAAAATATCATTAACGCCTCACATTGGCGCTGCTACTGACGAAGCTCAAGAAAGAATTGGCCTGGAGCTTGCAACTATTATTGTTTCATTTTTTAAAGAATAAAAATGGCCAACATCAAACCCTTTAAAGGAATAAGACCTGCCAAAGACAAGGTTCATTTAATAGTTTCTCAAAGTATAGATAGATATTCAAAAGCAGAAATGAATGCAAAAATGATTTCAAATCCGTTTTCCTTTTTGCACATTATTAAACCAGAAAGTTTTGATGGAATAAAACCCCGCAATGGCTCAAGAGAACAGCTTTTATTAATAAAAGAAAAATACTTAAATTTTAAAAAAAAGAAGTATTTAGTTGCAGACGAGGAACCTTCTTACTATCTCTATCAGCAAGAAAAGTGGGGGAGGAAATATACCGGTATTATTGCCGCAATATCAATTGACGACTATTTTAATGGAAATATTAAACTGCACGAACAAACTTTAACAGAAAAAGAAAACAAACTAAAAGAGTATTTAGAAATCTGTGATTTTAATGCAGAGCCTGTATGCTTTTCTTACGCAGCAGATGAGGAATGGGACAAGCAACTAGAAAATTTTAAGCAACTAACTCCAGAAAATTTTTTTACTACTACCGATGATGTAACTCACACATTATGGTGCATTAATAAAAAAGAAGACGTAGAAATTATTCAAAATAAATTTAAGAGTGTAAGTGCGGTTTATATTGCGGATGGTCACCATCGCTCAGCATCTTCTGCCCTGTTGGGACAATACCATAGAAGTCTTAAACCAAATTACAACGGCAATGAAGGTTTTAATTTTTACATGGGAATATTTTTTTCGGAAACACATTTAGAAATTTTTGACTACAACAGAGTAGTAAAAGTTGCCAATGATCTTAGTGATGAAGAAATAATAGAGAGAATATCAGAAAAATTTGAAGTAAAGAAAGTTGGCGTTCACGAATATCAACCAATGAGGCAGCATAATTTTAGCATGTATTTATCAGGTAATTTTTATTCTCTGAACATTTTACCACAATTTTTTAATCCAGAGAATCCTGTTCAGAGCCTCGATTCATCTATACTTTCGGAACAACTTTTAAATCCTGTTTTTGGAATTAAAGATTTAAAAACAGACAAAAGAGTGGGTTTTGTGCCAGGAATTAAAAAAGGAGAGGAGCTAAAAAAATTAGTTGATAGTGGAAAATACAGAATTGCTTTTGGTTTGTATCCGGTGTCTTTAAATCAACTAAAGAACATTGCCGATACCGGAAATATTATGCCTCCAAAAACAACTTGGATAGAGCCAAAATTTAGAAGTGCCTTAGTAATTTATGATTTAAGCGAAGAAGGGTATTGAATTTTATACTGTGAAAGATATCTTAACATAATTCCTTTTAAAATATTACAAATTGCATAGTATTTCACTATTTTTGCACTCGCTAAAAAGAGATGGATTTTAAAAATAATTGGTGGAAATATTTAGGTATTGTTTTGGTTGCTTATACCTTGTATACAGGATTGCTTTCTCCTGTTCCTTCTTTAGTAATACTGCACGAAACTATTAGAAATTTATATTTCCACGTTACTATGTGGTTTGCAATGATTATTGTGTTAACAATTTCAGTCTATCAAAGCATAAAATATTTAGGTAATTCAAAAATAGAAACAGACGATGTTGCCTACGAATCATCAAAAGTTGGTGTTATGTTTGGCTTGTTAGGAGTTTCTACCGGTTCTCTTTGGGCAAATTTTACTTGGGGTGCTTGGTGGGTTAGCGATCCAAAGTTAAATGGCGCTGCAGTTACTTTGTTGTTTTATTTTGCTTACATCGTACTAAGAAACTCAATTGATGACCCAGAAAAGAAAGCTAGAATTTCTGCTATTTACAACATTTTTTCATACGTGATGTTAATAGTTTTTTTACTTATATTACCAAGAATGACAGATTCATTACACCCAGGAAATGGCGGAAATCCAGGTTTTAATCAATACGATTTGGACAGTAAAATGAGAGCAATTTTTTATCCTGCAATTATTGGTTGGACCTTGTTGGGTGTTTGGATGATTCAAATGGGAGTAAAGCTTAAAACAATTGAAAGAAAAATTAATTCAGCCACTAATTATTGAAAACTAAAATAAAAAATATGGTAAAAAAAATAGCAACGACTCCTTCAATAAAATTTTTAGTTCTAGCGTTTTTATTTCTACAAAATTTTGTAATGGCTCAAGAAAGCAATGCAACTGTAGAAATGGCAGATGTTATGAGAAGCAATGGAAAAATTTATGTTGTTGTTGGCGTTATTCTTATTATTTTTTTTGGCATTGTATCGTATTTGCTTTTGTTAAATAAAAAGATAAACAACCTAGAAGCAAAATTGAAAAAATAATAAATGAAGAAAATTCACATCATAACCATTGTATTAATTGCTTGCACAATTGGAGTTATCTTGGCTACAGTTTCTGATTCCAGTACGTATGCAAATTTTGCTGAAGCAAAAAAAAATCAAGATGAAGTTTTTCATGTGGTTGGAAAATTAAATAAAGAAAAAGCGATGGAGTTTAATCCAGAAATTGATGCAAATCTTTTTTCTTTTTACTTAATTGATAATACTGGGCTAGAAACTAAAGTAATTTATAATGGAAGCAAACCTCAGGATTTTGAGCGATCAGAACAAATTGTAATTACAGGAAAATATCACGGAGATCAATTTTATGCCGATAAAATTCTAATGAAATGTCCTTCAAAATACAACAACGGACAAACAGAAATTGAAGTTGCTTCAAACTCAAAATAAAACAGTATAAACTTTTTTAATGGAAATTAAATTCATTGGTGAACACCTTTTACCGGGGCAATTAGGAAACTTTTTTGTACTACTGTCCTTTGTATTTTCAATTTTAGCAACAGTCTCTTTTTTGGCTGCTGCAAAAAATCCATTAGAAAATTCGTGGTTAAAATTAGCACAACTAAGTTTTAGAATTCATTCTATTTCTGTTATAGGAATAATAGTTACTTTATTTATAATGATCATGAATCATTATTTTGAGTACCAATATGTATGGCAACATTCCTCGAAAATTCTTCCAATGAGGTACATGCTATCTTGCTTTTGGGAAGGACAAGAAGGAAGTTTTTTGTTGTGGAGTTTTTGGCATGTAATACTTGGTAACATAGTACTGAAAATTTCAGATTCATTTCAAGCTCCGGTAATGACTGTTGTTAGCAGCGTTCAGGTATTTTTATCTTCTATGCTTTTGGGAGTTTTTATTTTTGATTACAGAATTGGTAGCAATCCGTTTTTATTGTTAAGAGAACACCCAGAATTCAGCAATTTACCATTTACAAAAGTGGCAAACTATCTAGAGAATTTAGACGGTAGAGGTTTAAATCCATTGCTTCAAAATTACTGGATGACTATTCATCCTCCTACCTTATTTTTAGGATTTGCATTAACACTTATTCCTTTTGCTTATGCAATTGCCGGACTGTGGAAAAGAGATTTGCACTCGTGGTTAAAACCTGCTTTGCCTTGGACGTTTGTTTGCATTGCAATTTTAGGTACAGGAATTTTAATGGGAGGCGCTTGGGCTTATGAGTCTTTAAGCTTTGGAGGTTTTTGGGCGTGGGATCCTGTAGAAAATGCTTCCTTAGTTCCTTGGTTAACATTAGTTGGAGCAGGACATCTAATGCTAATAAATAAAAATAAGGGATCCTCTTTGCTTTCAGTATTTTTACTCACATGTCTTACATTTATTTTAATCCTTTATTCTACTTTTCTCACAAGAAGCGGAATACTTGGCAACACATCTGTCCATGCATTTACCGATTTGGGCATGAGTGGTCAGTTGCTAATTTATTTGTTGTGTTATGTTTTTCTTTCGTTTTTTCTTCTCATTAAAAACAGGAAAGCATTTAAATCCGATGATAAAGAGGAAAGTATTTTTTCTAGAGAATTTTGGATGTTTGTTGGCGCTCTAATTTTGTTGATCTCTGCTTTTCAAATTATTTTTAGTACATCTATTCCTGTAATTAATAAAATATTTTCGTCAAATTTAGCCCCTCCCGCAAAGCCAATAGAGCACTATAATTCTTGGCAAGTTCCTATTGCTATTCTTATATGTTTGCTAATAGCATTTACTCAATTCCTAAAATACAAATCAACCAACTCAAAAGAATTTTTTAAATCTCTTTCGTTTTCATTTTTTATTTCTCTTGGTTTAGCAATGTTGTTTATTTGGCAATTAGAATTAACAAAACCTTTTTATGCAGCATTATTATTTACCTCGTTATTTTCTTGCATCTCTAATTTAGATTACTTTGTAAAAAAAGTAAAAAATAAATTATACAAAGGTGGAGCTTCTATTGCACACATTGGAATTTCTATGCTTTTGTTGGGTGCATTAATTTCTACTTCAAAAAGTGAGGTAATTAGCAGAAACACTAGTGGTTTAGACGTGAGCAAGCTTGGTAAAGATTTCAATAATGCAGAGAATATTTTATTACGGATTGGCGATACACTAAAAATGGGGCCATATTATGTTGCATTCAAAGGCAAAACACAAGAAGGATTAAACCATTATTTTCAAGTTGATTATTTTTCTAAACAAGAAAGTGGAAAGCTAAAATTTGAGTTTGCATTAAAACCATTTGTTCAAACCAATCCTAAAATGGGAAATGCTGCAGAACCTGATACAAGGCACTATTGGAACAAAGATGTTTACACACATATTACCTATGCCGATCTTAGTCAGTTAAAAGGAGAAGAAGAAAGTGGCCAAGATTATAAAAATACTACCAATCATTCTATTGCAACAGGAGACACAATTTTTACAGCAAACAGTATAGTAATTTTAGATGCATTGTTTAAAGATGTAAAAAAAGAACAATTTAATTTGTCTGATTCAGATATTGCAGTTGGTGCTAAAATTAGAGTAATAGATGTAAAAAGCCAAGTGAGATATGCTTATCCAATATTTGTAATTTCTGGAAACCTAACCAATTCCATTTCTTCTAAAATTGATGCTTTAGGATTAAAATTTGATTTTACAGGATTAAATCCCGAAACCGGAAAAGTTGATATTGTTGTTGCCGAAAAAGAAGATGCTGCTTCAAAATTTATTGTTATGAAGGCAATAATTTTCCCCTATATTAATTTATTATGGATGGGTTGCCTAATAATGATTATTGGAACAATGATGGCAGTTGTTGGACGTTTAAAAAAGAGCTAAACTAAGTTCTTTTTTATTTCTTTATTTACAATCAAATTATTTTATTTTGGATACAAACATATCATTCGAAAAGATTGCCTTAGGTTCAAGTGTAAAAGTTACACAGGCAAAAGCTGTTTACCAATTAAATAAACAAGGGTTTACAATTCCATTTATTTCTAGATACAGAAAAGAACAGACTGGCTCTTTAAATGAAGTTGAAATTGAAACAGTAATAAATTCGATAAAAAAAGAGGAAAGCCTTATTGAAAGAAAAAAGTATGTTCTTCAGGTGCTAGAGACCTTAGATAATAAAAATCCCAATTTAATTTCATTGCTTGATGCCTGCGAAACGATTGAAGAAGTTGAAGATTTTTACCTTCCATTTAAAAAGCAAAGAAAAACCCTGGCCGATATAGCCATTGAAAAAGGACTTGAGCCACTTGCCAAAATTTTATTGTTTAATTTAAAAGGCGACGATTCTAGGTTGACAAAAGAATTTATTGCTCAAAACAAATTGCAGCTTAATACAGATGAAGCTATTGAAGGGGCTCAAAAAATTGTTGCTAAGTGGATAAATGAAAGTGCAGAGGTAAGAAAAAGAGTAAGAGAATTGTTTAGAGAGAAAGGAATTTTACACTCAAATGTAATCTCCACTAAAAAAGAAGAGGCACAAAATTTTAAAGATTATTTTGATTTTACGCAACCAATAAAAAAAATTCCAGCTCATCGCTTATTGGCTATTTTAAAAGGGTATGAAGAAAAATACCTGAGAGTAAAAGTTGAACCAGAATTTTTTATGGTTGAAAAACTAATGATTGATACGTTTAAATATGCCAATCAAAAATCAATAAATAGAAATTCAGAATTTTATTTGGCATGCATAAAAGATTCCTATAAAAGACTTTTGCAACCTTCGCTCGAAAATGAAACATTAAACCATTACAAAGAAATTGCAGATGAAGTTTCAATAGAAATATTTGCCGATAACCTAAAACAAATTCTCTTGGCGGCGCCTATTGAAGAGCAACCAATAATGGCAATTGATCCGGGATTCCGATCGGGGTGCAAGATGGTTGTGTTAAACGCTCAGGGAGATATTGAAGTAAACGAAACAATATTTCCATTTGAAAAACAAAAAGAAGCAGTTTCTAAAATCTTAAATAAGCTAGAGATTTATAAAATAAAAACTATTGCAATTGGAAATGGAAAAGGGGGCAGAGAACTTCAAACTATAATTGAAAGATTAAAAATAAAAGAGCTTAATATAATTATGGTAAACGAAAGTGGTGCTTCTGTTTATTCTGCTTCTTCCGCTGCTAGAGAAGAATTTCCAAGTTTTGATGTTACTGTTAGAGGTGCAATTTCTATAGGAAGACGTTTATTAAATCCTATGGCAGAATTAGTGAAGATAGATCCTAAAGCAATTGGAGTAGGACAATACCAGCATTTAGTTGACCAAAAATTATTGCAAGAAAAACTAGAGCAAGTGGTTTCTAATTGCGTAAACCAGGTAGGAGTAAATATAAACAGTGCAGGAAAATATTTATTAAAATATGTTTCAGGAATTAATGACTCTCTCGCCAATAAAATTGTAGAATATAGAAAAGTAAACGGAAGATTTAAAAATAGAATGGAGCTTTTAAAAATTGAAGGATTAGGGGAAAATAAGTTTTTACTTTCTGCCGGATTTTTAAAAATAGAAAATGCCGAAAACCCAATGGATTCAACAAGAATTCACCCAGAACATTACTCAATTGTTGATGAAATTAAAATGGAATTGGGCATTGCAAAAAATGATTTCAATCTATTAAAAACAAAAATAGATGCTGTGAATTTTGAAAAATATTATTCACGCGAAGTTGGCAAGGAAACATTTTTAGATATTGTAGAAGAAATAAAAGAGCCTGGCAAAGAAATTAGAAAAAAAATTAGAAGAGTTAAGTTTAGCAAAGATGTTACAAGCATAAACCAGCTGCAAGAAGGAATGGAGCTAGAGGGCATTGTTACTAATATTACAGCGTTTGGATGCTTTGTAGATATTGGTGTTCAAATAAACGGTTTAATTCATATAAGTAAATTATCTTCTTCCTTTATTTCATCACCAAGTGAAATTATTTCTATGAATCAAATTGTACTTGTAAAAATATTTTCTGTAGAAATTGAGCGAAAAAGAATTCAATTAGAGTTAATTTCTATGCTGTAATTTTTTTTTGAAAATGAAAAAATAAAAATTGTTTAACCTCTAAAACACCAGTAAAATTAATGTTTACAGAGGTTTTGAAAAATAAAAAATTTGATTAAAAAATCCTGGTTAATTTTTTTGTTCTTATCTAAAAAAATAAAAAGTTGATAACTAACAAAATTGTGTTAATAATTTTTATGCTCAAAAACTTTTGTAGTGTTAATCAATTCATTTTCTTTGTATCAACTAATTAAATAATGGACCTTTAAAAACAAAAAAAATGGCCACAAAAAAAACAACAAAACCAGCAGCAAAAAAACCAGCTGCAAAAAAACCGGCTGCTAAAAAAGCAGTAGCAAAAAAACCAGCTGCAAAAAAACCAGCTGCAAAAAAACCAGTTGCAAAAAAAGCAGCTGCTCCTAAAAAAGCAGTAGCTAAAAAAGCAGCAGCTCCTAAAAAAGCTGTAGCAAAAAAAGCAGCTCCTAAAAAAGCAGTAGCTAAAAAGGCTGCTCCTAAAGCAGCAGCTAAAAAGCCAGCAGCAAAAAAGCCAGCAGCAAAAAAGCCAGCAGCAAAAAAGCCAGCGGCAAAAAAGCCAGCAGCAAAAAAACCAGCAGCAAAAAAACCAGCAGCAAAAAAGCCAGCGGCAAAAAAGCCAGCAGCTAAAAAACCAGCTGCTAAAAAAGCAGTAGGATCTTCTAATGGATCTGATAGTGCTTCAATGTAATTTTTGAAAACTCACTTTAGAAAAATCTCTCCATTTGGAGAGATTTTTTTTTGTAGAAACTTTTTTAAAACTCTAGTCAAAATATATTGTTATGTTTAACAAAATAGATTTTTGATATGGATAACAATTAAATTGCAGCATGATTTTTTTCAAAAAGAGTTTTTTCGTTTTTTTATTCTTTGCCCTAGCTTTCTGTTTTTTTTCTTTTTCCATTAACTCAGAAGTTTCAAACAATTGCAATTTAGAACAAGCTTGTTTCAAATCCGGAGAGGTTGTTACATACCATGTTTATTACAATTTAGGGCCAATATGGGTTCCTGCAGCTTCTGTTTCGTTTACGGTTGAATTTGCAGACTATTTAAAAAATCCATGTTATAAATTCAAAGGAAAAGGACAAACGTTTCCATCTTACAACTGGATTTTTAAAGTTGACGACACCTATGAAACGTATGTAGATACGAATGATTTTAGGCCAATAAAATATATTAGAGATACAAAAGAAGGAAGTACAAAAATTTACAGCGAGAATTATTTTAACAATAAAAAAAATCTTGCATATTCTTTTACAAAAAAAAATAGTAACAATTGGGTAAAGGATACTGTGCAAATTTCTTCCTGCACTTTTGACGTGCTTACTATGATATATGCTGCACGCAGGCTTAATTTTAACTTATACAAAGTGAATGATAAAATTCCAATCAGTATTTATTTAGACAATAAATTATACCCCAAACAATACATTAAATATTTAGGAAAAGAAGTTTTAAAAACAGAATTAGGAGAGTTCAATTGTATAAAATTTAAGCCTGCATTAATTCCGGGAACAATTTTTAAGGCCGGCGACGAAATGATAGTTTGGGTAAGTGACGATAAAAATAGAATACCACTGTTGGTAGAAACTCCAATTTTAGTAGGCTCAATAAAAGCAAAAGTGCAAGCAATAAAAAATAATAAATACCCTTTATCTTCTCTGATTAAAAAAATATGAATACATTAAAATTTCAGATTACCCAAGATTATATTGAACTTATTAAATTACTTAAAGCCACCGGAATAGCAGAAAATGGAGGCGAGGCAAAACAATTGGTAAAAGAGGGAAAGGTGTTTTTAAATAATGTTGTTGAAGTTCAAATGAGAAAAAAAATTTTGAAAGGCGATTCAGTTCAAATTTTTAATCACTTAATTTTGGTAGAGTAGAATTTTAGTTTTAGGTGTTAACTAATATTTTTATATAAATAATGAGTATCGCTTCCTACCTTATTTATTAAATATTTTCTGCCATGCAATACTGGAGCTTTAATTCCATCGCCAATAAAATTTTCACTTATTATTTTTATTGCTTCGTCCCACAAATCAATGTCTATAAATGATTGAAGGAGCTTGGCACCACCTTCAACTAAAATAGAATTTATACCTGTTTTAAATAAATAACTCATTAACTCTGGAAATGGGTTTTTTGTATTGGCAATTCTAATGATGTTTTTTTCTTGAAAATTAATTTCACATTTTTCAGACGTAACAACAAAATAATTTTCATCGCCTAAAAATATATTTAATGTAGAATTTAGTTTTCCTTCAAAGTCAAAAACAATTCTTACAGGTGATTTCCCATGCCATTTTCTGGTATTTAATTTTGGATTGTCAATTAGTGCTGTATTAGTTCCTACAACAATTGCCATATTTTTGCCACGCAGTTTATGAGTTAAACTATTACTAAGATCGTTGCTTATTTTTAAATTTGGTTTTCCATTTTTTCCAATAAAACCATCTTTTGTCTCCGCCCATTTCAAAGTGATAAACGGTCTTCTATTTTTGTGAAAATTAAAAAATACTTTATTCAATTGCTCACATTCTTCTTGCAAAACTCCTTCAGTAACATCTATTCCTGCGTTTCTTAATTGTTCAATTCCCTTACCATTCACAAGTGAAAAGGTATCTCTACATCCTATTACTACTTTTTTTATTTTTTTTTCTAAAATAATAGTTGTGCACGGAGGTGTTTTTCCAAAATGGGAGCAAGGCTCCAAATTAACATAGAGTATACTTTCTGCAATTAGTTCTTTGTTTGTTACTGAATTTATTGCATTTACTTCTGCATGTGCTTCTCCAAATGTTTTATGAAATCCTTCTCCAATAATTTTGTTATTGTAAACTAAAACTGCTCCAACCATAGGGTTGGGAGATACATTTTCCTCTCCCAATTTAGCAAGTTCAATGCAACGTTTCATAAAAACTTCGTGATTGTATTGCATTGATCGTTAAATTATTTTTTTAGAGCTGACTAAATTCTTTACTAGACTTAAATAAATTGCTGCTTCCTTTTGCCAAAAGTTTACTTTCTTGTTCGTCCCAAATTTCACACTCAACATTTATAATATTTTTTCCTGGCTTAATTATTTTAGATGATACAATTATTTTTTCTCCTTCGTTGCATGTTGCAAAATAATTGATAGACAAATTCACAGTTGAATAAAAATTTTCTCTACCCAAACTAAATACAGCTATTCCCATTATTTCATCCATAATTCCTGCAATTGCTCCACCGTGTATATTGCTAATTGGGTTGCACATTTCCTTTCTTACTTCTATTTCTACTTTCACATTTCCTTCTTCTGCCTCAACCAGTTTTCCATCTATCCATTTACCAAATGGTGAAAGGCCTTTTGACATTTTTGAACCAATATGTTGTTTTAGAAAAAGTAAACTTAAGTTGTTGCTTTGTTTCATTAAACAAATGTCTTAATTAATTTTTTAAAAATATTTATTAATCAAATAAAATACTTAAAATTGCACTTTAAAATAAATAGTTCTTTTTAAAAATATGGGGGATTAGCTCATTTGGCTAGAGCGCTTGCCTGGCAGGCAAGAGGCGACCGGTTCGAATCCGGTATTCTCCACTTTTTATTTTTTAGAAACAAATCCTCTAACAACTATTCCTAAAATCTTCTTTACAAAGGCAACAACCTTGTCTTTAATATTGGTGGAATCATCTGCAAGTGTAAAAGCAAAATTTATAGATTCGGAAATGGTATCATCTATCCATTCTCTATTGTTCTCGTTTGTTTCTCTTTTAATTAATGTGCTAACAAGTATTGGAATTAGATTTTCTTTGATGTAAGTGCCTTTTAAAGAAAGTGATTTTTCTTTTTCCTGAAGAACTTCAGCAAGAGCTTTTCTTCTAACTAATAATGATTCTAAATCATTTATTTGACTTTTTTCCATAATTAATTAGCTAACACTGAAACAATTTTGTTGGCGAAATATTTCCTGAAACTATTTTTAAAAAATGCCAAATAAATAAGGCCTACCTCGAGGGCCTGAATGACAACCGCGAAGAGATGTACCTCATGCTCCTGATCGGGGCGGCCGGTG
>CAIMMJ010000344.1 GCA_903842515.1 uncultured Bacteroidota bacterium
ACCATTTTCTCTTTAAAAAAAAAGTTTAAAGTTTAAAGACAATTTAAGTTGCTTGACCTAAATCAATAATAAACTTTAAACTTTAATGTCGGGGCGGCAAGATTCGAACTTGCGACCTCCTGGTCCCAAACCAGGCGCGATAACCGGACTACGCTACGCCCCGTGCTAACTATTTTAGCGGGTGCAAAGGAAAATAAAAAAATCCTATTAAACAAATAATTATTCACTAAAAATCCATCACCAAAACGCAAGGGCAATGGTCAGAGTGTTTTGCATCCGGAAGTAAATAAGCATCAGAGATTTTAGCTTCCAAAGATTTACTCACTAAGTTATAATCTATACGCCAACCTAAATTTTTACCTCTTGCTCCTGCCCTAAAACTCCACCATGTATATTGCTTGGGCAATTGATTTATTTTTCTGAAAGAATCAACAAACCCAGATTCTAAAAATTTATCAAACCATTCTCTCTCTTCAGGCAGAAATCCCGAACTATTTGCATTTGAAACAGGATTGTGAATGTCAATTGCTTTGTTGCAAATATTGTAATCGCCACTCACAATTAAATTGGGAAATGTTCTTGTCTGTTGTTGAATGTAATCCATAAAAAAGTTGAGCCAAACCATTTTAAAAGCTTGCCTTTCATCTCCGCTTGAGCCAGAAGGATGGTAGGCACTGATAATTGAAAAGTCTTTAAAATTTATTTGTAAAACCCTTCCTTCTCTGTCATACATTTCATTACCACAACCAAAAATTACTGTCTCTGGATTTATTTTAGAAATAATGCCAACGCCACTGTATCCTTTTTTTTCTGCAGGAAACCAATGACAGATATAACCTAGCTCAGCAAATATTTTTTGATCGATGCTCTGTAAATCTGCCTTTAGTTCTTGAAAACAAACTACATCAGGGTTTTCAGAAATTATCCAATCTATCAAACCCTTTGAAACTGCAGACCTTATGCCATTTACATTGTATGTTACTATTTTTATTCTATTCATTTTATTTCTTGACACAATTCTATTAATACTCCGTTGCTTGACTTTGGGTGGATGAAACAAATGAGTTTATTGTCTGCTCCTTTTTTGGGTTCTTTGTTTAACAAGGTATATCCTAAGTCTTGCAGTCTTTGCATTTCTGCATATATATCGGTTACATCAAAAGCTATATGATGAATTCCCTCTCCTTTTTTTTCAATAAATTTATGAATTGTACTTTGTTCAGATGTTGGTTCCAATAATTCTATTTTACTTTCGCCAATTTTAAAAAATAGAGTGTTTACAAATTCGCTTTCTACCGATTCTTTTTTGTAGGCATCAACTCCTAAAATATCTTGAAATACTTTTTGTGAGTTTTCTAAACTTTTTACTGCAATTCCTAAGTGCTCAATTTTATTTTGCATAGAAAAAAAAAGGCTCCTGTAGAATTACAAGAGCCATATTTTAAGGGTTAGTATTGTTTATTTTTTATTGAATTTTTCGCCAGTTGTATTATCAAAGTTAATATAGTATGTGCCTTTTTTTAGGTTTGAAACATTTATATCAACATTTTCTCCTTTAACCATTACGGTTCCAAATGAATCAAAAATTTCGAATTTAGTTTTGTCGCTAAAAACAATTTTATCTTCAACTTTTTCTTTATTTATTTCCATTTTAACTGGAGCAGTTGTAGAACGATATTTTACAGGTGGATCAAAATAACGCGGTCCGTTTACATCCACTTGCTTAATTCTAATTTTATTTTCTCCAGAGTGTGGCGTATATTTTACTGAATAAAAAGCACCTTCCATTCTACCTTTTCCTTCTATTTCATCAACTTTTACCCATTTGTTCCAGCGGTATTGCTCAACAATAAATGGCAGTTTTCCTGACTCACCTTTGGTTGACCATGAAAATGTACCGTCTTTGTTAACTTTTGCGGATTGTGCAACAATTTCGCAAGTACTTCTTACTTTTAAATCTTCGGGGTTTACAATTTTTGCTTTGCAATCTCCTTTAGAATTTAACTTAACAACAACTTTTTCTCCTACAGCTAATTTTAGTGCGGCCAAATCTATTTCAAATGAACTAGATTGCACTTCGTCTGTAGTTGGTTTTCCGTTTACCACTACTTCATACACACAAAAACCAACGCCACCCTCGGCAAATGGGTTTTGAACATACAAGTTTTTTCCTTGATATGTTCCTTCAACAGTTATAGTTCCTGCAATTAAGTTTGAACTAAAAACCAAAAAAGAAAAAGCAATTGATAAATATTTTTTCATACGAGAAACCAATTCTAGGTTACAATTAGATTTATTGCAAGTTTACTAATAATCTTTTTTATTTTCAAAATTAATAATTTTAGGCATCCAATTCACCGGCAATTACATTCATACTACTCATTGTAAGTATAGCATCAGAAAGCAATCCACCTTTAATCATTTCGGGGTAAGCTTGATAATATATGAAACATGGTCTTCTAAAATGTAATCTGTAAGGGGTTCTACCTCCATCGCTCACTAAATAATACCCTAATTCTCCGTTTGCTCCTTCTACGCAATTATAGACTTCGCCTTTGGGAATGGTAGATTCTCCCATAACTATTTTAAAATGATAAATTAAAGCTTCCATGTTATTATACACTTCTTCTTTTGGTGGCAGATAAAAATCAGGAACATCGGCATGAAAGCCACCTTCTGTAGGCATTTTTTGAATAGCTTGCTTAATGATGGAAATGCTCTGTTTCATTTCTTCCAATCTTACCATAAATCTGTCGTAAGTATCGCCTTGAGTGCCAACAGGAATGGTAAATTCAAAATCTTGGTAAGATGAATAAGGAGTCATCACTCTTACATCATAATCTACTCCGGCGGCTCTTAAATTTGGACCAGTAAAACCATAAGACAAGGCTCTTTCTGCTGAAATAGGCCCACAATTAATTGTTCTGTCCATAAAAATTCTGTTTCGCACCAACAGATTTTCAAATTCTTCTAATGCTTTTGGGAAATTATTCACAAACTTTTCGATTTTTTCCCACACCTTATTGCTCCATTCTCTTTCAAAACCTCCTATTCTACCTATATTGGTTGTGAGTCTTGCGCCACACATTTCTTCAAAAATTTCGTAGATGTGTTCTCTTTGTTGAAACAAATATACAAAGCCAGTAAGTGCTCCCGTATCTACTCCAATTACTGCATCGCAAACAATATGATCGGCAATTCTAGAAAGTTCCATTAAAATTACTCTCATATACTCTACTCTTTTTGGAATTTGAGCTCCAATAAGTTTTTCAACAGTAAGGTGCCAACCTACATTGTTTATTGGCGAAGAGCAATAATTTAATCTATCTGTAATTGGTGTAATTTGGTTGTAAGGACGGCGTTCTGCCAGCTTTTCAAAAGCTCGGTGAATGTAACCAATAGTAGGTTGGGCATCCATAATTATTTCACCATCCATTTTAAGAATATTCTGAAATATTCCGTGTGTTGCAGGATGTGTTGGCCCAAGATTTAGAATAGAATATTCTTTTTCTTGCGATGGAATAATTATATCGGTGTTGTTTTTTTCGAGTTGACTCATATTTCTTTTTTATCTTCCAAACATTGCATCGTTTTTATCCTTTCTACTTTGGTCTTCTAATGGAAATTCTTTTCGCAGAGGATGTATAAGCATGTCTTCCATATTTAAAATTCTAGTAAGATTAGGATGTCCTTTAAAATGGATACCAAAAAAATCAAAAGTCTCTCTTTCCATCCAATTTGCGCCGGAGTATAGGTCTACTATGCTGTCTACATAAGAATCTTGCGTAGAAAAAAATATTTTTAAACGAATGCGGTGATTTTTATAAAAATTATGCAAGTGATAAATAACGCCTAAATCTTCTTTGCTATCGGGATAATGAATTCCTGTTAGGTCGGTAAGAAAATTGAAATTTGTTTCTGTATTTTCTTTTAAAAACTTAATTATTGCATAAATTTTATTTTTGCTAACCGTTACAGATAACATTCCATAAGATTCTTCGGCACTTTTTATATCGTCAGAAAAAACTTTAATAAGTTGTTCTAACACTTTTTTATTTAGTTCGTTTTCCACTTCTACACTTTTTTATTTTCCTGATTCAAAACCATAAGATTCCATCAACGATTTGTAATCTTCGGAATACCTACGGCGTGATGATTCGTTTTGAACCAATTCGTGAATTTTTAAAACTCCGTCTATTACTTGTTCAGGTCTTGGAGGACAACCCGGAATGTAAACATCAACAGGAATAATTCTGTCAATACCTTGTAACACGCTGTAAGTATCAAAGATGCCACCACTGCTGGCACAAGCACCCATAGACAACACCCACTTGGGTTCTGCCATTTGCTCATAAACTTGCCTAACAATTGGCGCCATCTTTTTTGATATTGTTCCCATCACCATCAGCAAATCTGCTTGACGAGGTGAGAAACTTAATCTTTCTGAACCATATCTTGCCAAATCGTAATGAGCTCCCATGGTAGCCATAAATTCTATTCCACAGCACGAAGTTGCAAAAGGCAAAGGCCAAATAGAGTTCTTACGAGCTAAGCCAACAGCATCATCCAATTTTGTAGCAAAAAAACCTGCACCTTCATGTCCATCTGGCATTTTGGCAAGGCTAACTTTTTTATCGGTAATTTCCATACTATTAAAAATTTTAAACTATTCCCATTTAAGGGCACCTCTTTTTATGATGTAAAAAAATCCAAGTAATAAAACCCCCATAAATGTGAGCATTTCAAGAAATCCAAACATTCCTAAACTCTTAAAATTAACAGCCCATGGATACATAAAAATTACTTCAACATCAAAAAGCACAAACAAAATTGCAACTAAAAAATACTTAATTGAAAACGGAATTCTGGCATTTCCTTGCGATTCTATTCCACATTCAAATGCTTCTAACTTTAGTTTTGATTTTCTTTTGGGCCCCAAGTAATGTGTTGCAAGCATTGTAGTAATAACAAAACCTACTGCTACCACCATCATTAATACCACTGGTAAATAATCTATTAATCCTCCTGTTGAATTCATATTTAAATGTTAAACACTAAAAATATTTTTTTGTTTGTATAAGTATTGCTGACAAATGTAATTATTTGTTTGATTGAATTTAAACCACAAACCTATATTTTTTTAAAATTTAATAAACTATCTTAAAGTTGCTCCTGCTTCTTTTTCGAATGCTTCTTTAAGCTTATTCATAGTATACGCAATTTGGTTTTCTGTTAACGTGCCGTTTTCGTCTTGCAAAGTAAAACTTAAAGCGTATGATTTTTTATTGGCATCCACTTTTGTTCCCATGTAAACATCAAAAATATTTACCTCTTTTAGTAGTTTTTTTTCAGTTTTAAAGGCAATTTCCTTTAGTTTGTAGTACTCCAAATTTCTATCTATTTCCAATGCAAAATCTCTTCTAACCGCAGGAAATTTGTTAAGTTCCGTAAAACTTAATTTTTCTGAAAAATACACAACAAATTTTTCCCAATCTATTTCGGCATAAAATACCTCTTGTTTGATATCAAAAGATTTTAGAATACTTGATTCTACCTCGCCTACTGAGCCCAATTGTTGATTTCCAAAGTTATATGATATACCCTTGTTGCCCCAAAATTCGATGAGCGGAATTGTATGAATTGATTTTTGAGGTAGAAAATTTAACAGTTGTTCCATCAAAGATTTTAAAACATAGAAATCGGTTTTTACTGTTTTTTCTTTCCAATTTTCCGCAAAGCAATTTCCTGTTACACAAATTGCTAAAATTTCTTTTTCATGGAATCCACTTTCAGTTTTTTCGTAAACTTTGCCAAACTCAAACAATTTTAAATCGTTTTGCTTTCTATTTATGTTGTATGACAACGACTGCAAGCAACCAAAAATTAATGATGTACGCAGCACATCTTGTTCGCTGCTTAGTGGGTTTACTACTTTTATTTTATGTGCTTCTTTTTGTACATGAAATTTATTAATAAACTCAGAAGATGAGAGTGAAAGATTCATGGTTTCAAAAAAACCCTTTGAAATAAGAGAATCAGAAATTTTATCTTTAAGTTTTGAATATTTATTGTTGGAAGAATTAGTTATAGAAACATTAAAATATCCTTTTTCTCCAATGTTATCGTATCCGTAAATTCTTAATACTTCTTCAATAACATCTGCAGGTCTGTTAACGTCTACCTTTGATGTTGGAATTTTTAATAGATATTTATTGTCGATTTTTGAGAATTCAAATTCCAACGATAAAAATATTTCTTCAATTACAGCTGAACTTAGCTCTACTCCTATTAAAGAATTTATTTTTTCTTTGCTAATTTCTATTTCTTGTTTCTTTACAGGTTGAGGATAAAAATCAATTGAGGAATAATTTTCTTGTGCATTTGCAATTTCTTTGAGCAATTGAACTGCTCTGTTCAATGCAGTAATTACAATGTTTGGGTCGGTACCCCTTTCGAATCTGAAGGATGAATCAGATTTTAAACTGTGAAATTTTGATGATTTTCTAACAGCTACTGAATCAAAAAAAGCACTTTCCAACACAATTTTTGTAGTTGTTAAATTTACTCCGGAATCTAAACCTCCCATAATTCCTGCCAAGCATAGAACCTTTGAACTATCGGCAATAACAACATCATTTGTTGAGAGCTTTCGTTGAGTATTGTCTAACGTAAATAATGTTTCATTTTCGTTTGCTCTTCTAACTTGTAATGCTGAATCCTGTATTTTAGAAAAATCAAATGCATGAAGGGGCTGACCTGTTTCCAACATTACAAAATTTGTTATGTCTACAACATTGTTTATGCTTCGCAAGCCTACGGACGATAGTTTGTTTTTTAACCATTGTGGAGACTCCTTTACCTGAATATTTTCTAACACAATTCCGCTGTATCTTTTACAATTAGATGTTTGGTGAACATTTATTTTTAATGGCGAAGGTGGTAAGGAAGAAATTTCTTGATTGACATTAAAAAGAAGAGTTGAATCAACTTTGTTTCTTACCTGTAGCAATGATTTTAATTCTTTTGCCACACCCAAATGAGAAATGGCATCGGAACGGTTGGGCGTTAGACCAATTTCAAAACAATAATCGTTTTCGATACCAAAAATTTCGGCCGCAGGTTTTCCTATTTCGGTTTCATTTGGCAACACTAAAATTCCTTCGTGAGAATTTCCAATTCCTATTTCATCTTCTGCACATATCATTCCCTCAGAAACAGCACCTCTAATTTTAGATTTTTTTATTTCAAAAGGCTCTCCCACCAAAGGATATATTATGGTTCCAACAGTTGCAACTACAACTTTTTGACCCTGTGCCACATTTGGAGCACCACAAACAATGTTTAAAATAGTATTATTTCCAACGTCAACAGTAGTTACAGAAAGCCTGTCAGCATCCGGATGCTTTTGGCAACTCAGCACTTGGCCTGTAACAAAACCTATTAATCCACCTTTTAAAGATTGCCAAGGTTCAATAGATTCTACTTCTAACCCACTTGAGGTTAGTAAGTCAGAAATTTCTTGCGGTGTTTGGTTAAATTCTAAAATTGTTTTAAGCCAGTTGTAGGAAATTTTCATTAAAAATTTTGATTGGCTTCAAAAGTAATGATATTCTTTAATTTAGAGTACCAATTAGAATATCTAAAATAGAATTTATTGTATAATTTTAATGCGATAGAGTTACCAAGAAAAGTTCAGCCATTGCCAACAAAGACTGCTAAGCCATTATTTTTGAATTTATTTATGATTTTTTTACTTGCCATTGTCATGTAAAGTTTAATTGAGTTTTCTGCAGTAATTGAGTAATTTAAATAATTTAAACCAATAAACAGTAAAAATTAGACCAACCTTGTTTGTTTAATTCTGATAGCATCTTATCCTCTAATTATCTCTAGAAAAGATGGAGTGTAAATGAGGTAAAATTTATATTTCTTTTGGGTATTAACTATCCTTATTAAAAGTAAATTCTTTTAAAAACTAACCTGTAAATGGTAACAATCACTTATTTGATCTGGGGTGAAATTGCAACAAGGTATCTCTTAAAAATGTTTGATCCAGGTGGGTGTAAATTTCTGTTGTAAGAATAGATTCGTGCCCCAACATTTCTTGAACGGCTCTTAAATCTGCTCCTCCTTCTACTAAATGTGTAGCAAAAGAATGACGAAATGTATGCGGACTAATTTTTTTTCGAATTCCGGCTTTTTCAACAAGAGATTTTATCATCAAAAATATCATTACTCTACTTAAATTTTTTCCTCGGTTATTTAAAAACAAAAAATCTTCGTACCCCTTAAAAACGTTTTGATGCACTCTTACTAAATCTTTGTATCTATTGTATTGTTTGAGTGCTGTTTTGCTTATTGGAATTAGTCTTTCTTTATTGCCCTTGCCTACTACTTTAATAAAACCTGAATTTTCTTTTACCTCAGAAATTTTTAAATTAACCAATTCAGAAACTCTAAGTCCACAACCGTACATCAATTCTATAATTGTTTTATTTCGTTCACCGGTTGGTTCACTTAAATCGATACTTTCTATTAAAGTTTCAATTTCTTCTATTGATAAAATATCAGGTAATTTTCTGCTTATTTTTGGAAGTTCTATTAACTCTGCCGGATTAGATTCTATTTCGTTTTCGAGCAAAAGATATTTAAAAAATGTTCTTATTGCGGAAATAAAACGTGCTTGTGATTTTTCGTTTAATTGAACCTGATTGAGGTATACCAAGCATTCTTTTATGTGCTGTGGATTTACTTGTAATGGAGTAATTTTTAGATTATGAATTTCTAAAAAGGAGTCTAATTTTTTAACGTCTCTGCAATAGGCTTCAATGCTATTTGGGGAAAGCGATTTTTCTAGTTTTAAAAATGCACTAAATCCATTGAGCCAAGAACCCCACATTTATTTATCTGTAATCATTTTTAATGACACAAGAAGAATTATAAAACCAAATATTTTTTTTACTGTTGCTTGGTCTAATCCAAGTGTAATTTTTGAACCAAAAAAACTTCCAAAAACAAAAGTTGAACAAATTATTAATGCTGTTTTTAGGTCGATATTACCGCTTTTATAGTAGTTCATAGCACCTAAAATTCCAACAGGCAAAACAAACAAAAACAAAGTAGTTCCTTGAGCTTTGTGTTGAGAAAATCCAAAAAAATATACAAGTGCAGGAACCAACAGAATTCCTCCTCCAATTCCAACCATACCACTTAAAATTCCGGCGAGAAAGCCAATTAGCAAAAGCAATAGTATTTGATTTGTAGTCATAATAAAAATTTAAAAATCAGTAGCCAAAGATAAATAGAATATTCTAGGTTGACGCACTCCATCATCAACTCCCCAAGCCCAATCGCAACGAACAAAATAACCAAACAACCTGCTACGCAATCCCCAACCATATCCGTAAACAAATGCCTGACGTGTTTTTTTTATGGTAACACTTACCGGGTATGAGTTAATTAGTTCAGAATTGTATTCATTGTTATTAGAAAAAGGAGATAATCCAGACCAAGCAGTTCCCGCATCATAAAAGCCATTAACCTGAAAATTGGTAAGAAAATCGGAACGCAGAGGACGATTGTATAAAAATGTAAAAAGTGGCATCCTCAATTCATTATTTATCACTCCAAAACTACTTCCATTTCTTACGTTTTGGTTAAAACCTCTCATATTTGTTGCAAGCGCCTGAAAAGCATAATTTTGATCTTGTGCTATTGGAATATTTCTGTTAAACGTATTTGTTCGTGTGCTTAAATTTATCCAGTTATCTGTGGACCCTAAATAATAAATAAGCTTTTGTGTGCCAAAAGATGAAGAACCTGCAGCCCTAAAAGCAAAAATAAAATTTTTGTGAATTTTTTGATAGAATCTAAAATCTGCTCCCACAACCTGTAAATTATTTTTGGTATTGTCTAATTGATTAAAATATTCGCCATAAATTTTAAATCTTATACCATTGTAAATATTAATAGCTTTTTGAAGAGAATTATCAAAAATGTATTCAGCTTTTAAGCTTGTCCAATAATTGTATTCTGTTTTTTTTATGAGTTGATCTAAGTCATTAGAAAGGTAAGTGCTTCTGTCGTTTCTAACATTGAGTGAAGTTTTAAAAGCTGCCACTTCGCTAAATGGATACCTAAGTGCATACGTTAACACATGCGATAATATTTTTGGTGCATTTGCATTTCTTGAGGAAGGAAAACTCTGACGGTATAGGCTATACGTTTTATCCCATCTTTTTGAGCGATCTTCGTAACCCACTAAAAACTCATTTGATTTTAAATCGGCAGATAATTTAAATCCTCCAAACATCCTATAATCTTCAAATGCATCGCTCATGCCTATTTGCACTAAACCATTTATGCCAGGGTTAAAAAACACCTCGCCTCCGGTAAATTTTTGATACGTTTGATTTACAAAATTATTGTTGAACTGGGATGTAAACTGATCCAATGTAAAAAACCTAAAATAATTTAATTGCTTAGGAATTGTAAATACATCCCCGGTGGTTCCAACTGAACTTTTTTCTTGAAGGTTTGCAACGCTAGCATCCAATCCCCCTTTTTTAATTACCGGCTCAGTTGATGAAGGTTCCAGCTTATTGTTTTTTTCAGATTCAAACACATAATTATTATAATCTATTCTTCTTGAATCTTTGATGGAATCTTTGCTAAGAAATATTTTTTTTGTTTTTATAACTTGTAATTCTTTTAAAAAATTGGAAGGTTCGGGAATGTTATTTTGATTTTTATCTTCTGAATTTTGAACTGCAGCTATAATGCCATCGTCGCCTAATTTTAGTTTTGGTAAATCGTATTTTTGTTCAGATAAGCGATATTTTCCCTTTTGGTAAAATACTTGGGTAAACTGAGAAGATTTTGAATTAAAATTGTGTTCAAAAACATTGTTAGAGAATTTGGTGAGAGGCTTTGCTACTAAAAAAAAACGGTAATGTTCAATAGTATCTACATAACTTATGGTGCTATCAAATTTTGCAACAAATCGGTTAGTAGAATTATTTTGGTCGGTAAAATAAACCAAATGGTTAGTATCTATTGGTTGTGCTTGCCACTCGTTGTAGTTTGGGGTATTTGTTGCTCTCCTTAAAACTTTGCTTTTTTTGGAATAATCGTAAACAAATAAATCAAAATTATTTTCATAAAAACCCTCTGTTTTTTTGTCGTCGAATTTTATCGAATCATTAAATCTGTTGGAAGAAAATATAATTTCTTTTCCTCCTTTAATGAATCTAGGATTTAAATCGTCGAAAACATCTTTTGTGATTTGCTCCGGAGTGTTTGAAATTAAATTATAAACAAAAATATCCGATTGTCCTTTTTGAACAGCCGACATCAATATTTTTTTACCATCAGGAGCATAGCTAATATCGAGTATTTTTTCGAAGGTATAAATTGGCGGACGTTTGTCTATTTTTTTGGTTTCAAAATCGTAAAAATTTAATACAACGTCACCTTTTTCTTCAAATACAAACGCAAAAATTTGAGAGCTGGGATGCCAAGCTATCAAAGGTACAGTATAGTCTGTATACCTGTCTAATTTTTTATCTTTTTTGAGAATTCTCTTGCGTTTTTTGTTTTCTAAATCACAAAGAAACAGTTTAATTTGTCCTAATTGGTTGGTAGCGTAAACTGCGTATTTTCCATCAGGACTAATTTTAAATTGTGAATAAACGATGTTCTTTTTTGTTTTACCAAAAACCTTTTGATTGGTAGCCACAATTGATGGTTTACTTTGAACTTCTTGAGCATATTTATTGTAATAATAATTGTACCAATCTGCCATCAACACTTTTAGGCCAGAGCCAATTACAAAAGTAAAACCACTTTCTACGTTCCTGCTTACCTGAGCCAAATAAACTAAATTTGGTATTACTTCTTTGCCATAACTATCCGAAACATATTTCCAAATAGATGCACCTGCAAATACAGCATCCTTTCCTTCTAAAACACTAAATTTTTTGTATCTACCACTTAAAATTCCATCTTTAAAAATTTCTTCCGACTTGTAATCCCATTGATTGGCCAAATGAAATACCAATCCTTTGGTGTACCAATCGGGTAAGTTTAGCAAAGTTGAACTTTTTACTCTGTCTTTCCAGCTTCCACCGTATAACCATTGATTTAGCAGTGCTTCGGCAACCGCTGCTTTAATTTGTTTTTCTAATACTTGATGGTCTCCTTCAAAATAAATAAACACTTTGGAACCAACAATTCTAGCACTTCCGCCAATGTTGTTAGGGTCGTTTGTAACCAACCCAATATTACTTTGCTTAAAATCTGTTTGTTTATTGTAAACTACAAACTCTATTCTATCCTCCAGCATAAAATCAAGCGTAGTTTCTAATGCATTAATATTTCTATTAATTGATTCTGAAACAAAATTTGCTAACTCTTTTCCGTTTTGATAAAAATATACATCGTATTTATCAAATCTGTAGAATTGCCAATCTCTTTGCTTGTATTGAACTCTGTTTTTTCCAAAATCGTTTTGCAATCCATTATAAAACTGAGCAAAAACAACATTTACTGCCAGTATAAAAATAAGAGTGCTAACTATTTTTTTTTGTAAAAAATTCATCCATTAAAATCAACTCCAAAGTAAGCTAAATTTTGGAACTAAAAAACTAAAAAACTGAATTAGAAATGAATGTTTGAAAATATTAACTAAAATCTATTCACTAAAAAATTTCATTAATCAGTATTCTATTCAAATACTACTTTGTTAAAAGTGGAATTAGTTCTGTCTATTGCCTCAATAAAATAAATTCCGTTTGCCGGTTTTTCAATTTGAATAATTGCCTGTTTACCAAGATTAAGCTGGGATAAAATTAGTTTACCGTCTGCAGAAAATAGTTTAATAGATTCAACAGGTTCAATTAAATTATTGGTGATATATATTTTATCGGTGCTTGGATTTGGAAAAAAATTAATTTTATTCTTTGCAGATTTTGTTTTAGTAGAAACTAACAATTCGTTTTGAAGAAAGGCAATTCTATTTAGGTTTGAGCCCGGTTGATAGGTAAAATCCCCTCCAAAACAAATATCGTTGTAGTAAAATCCAAAACAATTTATTGTGCTGTCTGCCATAAGAATTGGCATTGGCACAGTATCGTTGGCAGTTTCGGAATACCGTATCATATTTTCGCCAAAAGTCATTCCTGAATTGGCAGAAAAATCTCCCGCAATATACATGCTGGCTTCAAAGGCTTTCATTTGTTTTATTGTGCCGTGCAAAAAGCTGCCAAATCCAAAGTAATAAAAGTCTCCGTCAAAAATTGTTTGCCAATCTTCACCAACAAAAGAAGCCAAAGCACAAGTATCGTTTCCTGAAATATAATCGCAACCAGCATAAATTTTACCTTGGTAAATTTCGAAATCGTTAACAGGAGTTTTTGTGCCAAAACCCATTAAAACCGCTTGGGTTCCATCAAAGGCAAATGCATTTTTTCTTAAGGCACCGGTAGGCAATTCAAAATCACCACCAATAATCAATTGGTTTTCATGAGCTTTTAAGGCTCTTACTTCGTTGCCATAGAGATAGCCAGGTAAAACCTCTTGCCAACTTGTTCCATTCCATTTTGCAACAAAACTATTAAAATTTCCGCCAGCATAAACTTCATTGTTAAATACCTCAAATGTATTTACTACACCATTTAAAAATCCCATTTGTTGCCACTGCATACTTTGCAAATCAAAAGAAGCTACATTAAATGCAGTAACTGAACCTGCCGCAGTAAATTCCCCTCCAACAATTAATTTATTTTGATAAAGGATAACTTTATTTACTGTACCGTTTACACCACCTGCCAAGTCTACCCAGCTATAGCCTGCAAAACCATTGCTATAAGCAGCAATTCCGCTACACGCTGTTCCATCAACAGAAGCAGAAAATGAACCACCAACATATATGGTTCCATCACTTGGATTTATTGCCATTGTATTTACGGAGCCATTCAAGCCTTGCAAAAGTGGATTTGCCGTAAAATTTGGTGGATAACCTGGTTGAATCCAAGCTAATTCGTCAAGGCTAAAACCGTTATTTTTTGCCCACTCTCCTACTCCCTTTGTTTTTATTTGGTGGATGTAGGCAAACTTTTCATTTTTATTTATTTGTTGCGCCAACTGCTCTGCACCACTTTGCTGCATAAGGTATCCTACTGCACAATGTGTTCCACTTGCATCTATAAAAACAGGATTTTTTATTGGAATAAAATTGTTTATGGGGAATATCCCTTTAAGAGCATACTCCTTTAATTGATCTAATAAATAATTTCTATTTTTTAGTTGATTTAAACTTAAGTTAGAAACATCTCTCCTCCTAAGATTTTTTTCTACCAATTGCAAATGGACTGAAATCCATTGATAGAAATTTTGAGGTTTAGTGTTTTCAAAACTAGAAAAATCGGATGTATTAAATTCTTGATTTTTCCATTGATCATTTACCGAAACTAAATTTTGAAAAAATAAATTATCAGCTTTTAAACCGTTGATAATTGTAAAAATAAAAACTAAAACAAACGTAATATTTTTCATAAATCAATTTTTAAATTCATCACTAAGTTAAGAATTTAATTAATCAGCTAATGATTATTTACAAAGCAAAAACTTTAAATTTTGACTATTAAATCCATTTTTTATTTTAATAAAATACACACCCGAGTTGTGATTCTCTAAATTTATTCTACAATTACTAGAAGTATTTAATTCATTATAAATAAGCTCTCCAAGCGTATTATAGATTTCTATGGTTGAGTTTAGCTCCAAATTCTCAATAAATAATTCCTTGGTAGAAGGATTAGGGTAAAGCATTGTTAAATTTTTGCTTTTGTTGTTCGTTTCTGTAGTGGAGCAATTTAATTGATTGAACTTTTGCCATATTTCATCGTTAAAATAATTTGGTACAAAAACTGATTGTGGAATATTTCCTACTCTTACCATTACTAAATTTTGGCTAGGCACAACATTAATAATTTGGCCATTTTTTCCTAAGGCAGAATACATATCATCGGGTGCATTGGGCTGAGCAGAGCCATTAAATACTATCTGACTGCTGGGCAACATGTAAGACTCTTTTCCATTTAACCACCATAGATATCCATAGGATTTATTTATTTGTTGTGACGTGTTTGTCATTTGGTTAAAGTAAGAAGTATCACTTAAGATTGCGTTGTTGTTCCAAACTCCTCTGTTTAACATCAACAATCCAAATCTTGCCAAGCCTCTAGTTTTACTTAAATAAACATTGTTGTAACCAAACTGCATAAAAGTTCCACCCATTCCAATTGGAAGACTTATTTTTTGATTTACATACTGATTAAACGTCAATCCACTGGCGTTTGCAACAACGCTATCTAATTTTGTATAGGGTGCATTGTGGTAAGCCCATCTTGTGCCGGCATCGGCCAAATAAACCAAACAAGTATCTAAGGTGCAGTCGTTATCGGGCACTCCATCGTCAAAGCCCGATGTCATTGTCAATTGGTTTCTTACGGTTATTAAGTTTTCTTTTTCTAGAGGTGCACTGCTAAAGCCTACACCCAAATATTGTGAGCTTAAATTGTTAATGTTTAGTAGCCCTTCTTGTTGGGCAATACCTATTGCCACCGCAGTTATTGTTTTGCCGGCAGAGGCCCAATACCACAAACTATCCTGCGTAAAGGTGCCAAAGTACTTTTCTAAAACAATTTTGCCATTCTTTAAAACTATAAACGCTTTTGAGTTTCTGCTTTCTAAAAAATCATACAGACTATCAATTCTGGGTTGGCACCATCCTAAGGTAGCGGGAGAAATAGTATCCCAAGTGCTTCCTGTTACTGGAGGAAAATAAAGAGATTGCGATTTTGATTGTAGTGCAATTAGCAGAAATAAAAAGAGTAGATTTTTTTTCATTTGATTTTTTTATTTAAGACTAACTATTTATAATTTGGTTTAATGTGAGATAAATTTAGAAAACAATTTTTACACTTTATACAACTTTAGTAATTATTTTAGGATTGATTTTAAAATGTAAAACACGCTACTCAACTATTTAGCAAAAAAAAACCACCGCAATTGCAGTGGTTTTTCTTCTTTATTATTATTCTAAAAAATTATTATTCCGAAACAAC
>CAIMMJ010000345.1 GCA_903842515.1 uncultured Bacteroidota bacterium
AGATAAAAATATTTTAGTGTTTAATACGGCAGAAAAATTGTATTTTATCAATTCTAAAGGTCAATCTATAAAAGGCTTTCCAATGAAATTTGAAAGTAAGGCAACTGCTGAAATTTCGGTAATGAGCAATGCATTAAAAGACGAATACAGAATTACTGTTCCGTGCGAGAACAATAAAATATACAATTACGATGGCACAGGAAAAGTATTGTTTGATTGGAATTATCCAATTTTTGAGAACAGCATTGAAAATAAAGTAATAGCATTTAAAGAAAATGGCGAGAGATTTTACGCCACCACAGACGTTAAAAATAATTTTATTTTACAAAGTAGAAAAGGAAAAAGTGTAAGTTCTAGTGATACAATATTTAGGTATCAATCTTCAATTAAAAAAATTGAATTAGATGAAAATTCAAAACCAATTTATTTTGAATTAGATTCTACTGGTTTATTAAAATCTTTTTGTGGTAGCAAAGAAAATAATTACGCCATAGAAACCGGATTAAATGGGGTAGGGGAATTTCTACCAATTTTGCAGAAAAATCAAACACACTTTGCTCTTAAAGTTGGCTCGGTAAGTTATCTATTAAACAACAAAGGAAAAATAGTTTCAAAGAATGTTGGTTCAAAAAGCTTAAAGGAAAATTTTTCTAAAACAGAAAATTATTTAGTTTGGAATGATGGCAAAAACAACCTATTGATTTCTGGAAACAAATTGGTAAAATCCTTTGATTTAACATCACCAGAAAAGCATTTTATAGTTGAGAAACTTGATAAACAATTGCTAATGTTCTATAGTTTAGATAAGAAATTAGTTGGCAGAATTCTAAATTAAACTACAAATTTTAATAATATTACGGCAATTGTATAAACAAAAGTTGAAATAATTACACCTCTAGCAGAATTGTTGTAATAGAGATAGTAAAAAATAAAAAAGGCGGCAAGATTTCCTATACAGCACAAAGAGATAAGCGGAGAAAAAATATCTGTTTCCCAAATTCTTTTTATAAAACTTTGCACATTCATTTTCCTAAAATATACTTGTAAATAAAATAGAAACATTATTAGCTGGGGAACCAACAATCCGGTGATTATTCCAACCCAAAATTTATCAAATTCTTTTTTTACAGTTGCCATTTTTTTATTTCGTCAATTGCATGGTGAGCCGTAAAATCTATTTCTATTGGAACAACAGAAACAAAACCGTTTTTTAGTGCCATTTCATCAGTATCTTCTCCTCCGTCTAGATTTTTAAAAACACCTGTTAACCAATAGTAGTTTCTTCCATACGGGTCTTTGCGTTCATCAAATTCTTCTTCCCAAATTGCATTTGCTTGGCGGCAAACTTTTATTCCTTGAATTGCATCGAAAGGAAGTTTAGGAATATTTACGTTTAGGCAAACACCATTTGGCAAGCCTTTTTCTAGGAGATTTAAAATTATTTTTTTTGCAATAATTTTAGATGCTTCAAAATTTGCTTCCAATGCATAATCGCACAATGAAAAACCTACTGATGGAATTCCTTCTATACATCCTTCAACGGCGGCACTCATAGTACCAGAATAAATTACATTTATTGATGAATTAGAGCCATGATTAATTCCAGAAATACAAATATCGGGCTTTCTATCCAATAGCCTGCCTATTGCAAGTTTTACGCAATCTACTGGCGTACCGGAACATGAGAATTCTTTGTGATCTACTTCTGTAACATTTGTGGGATTTATTCTCAAGGTAGAATTAATTGTTATGGCGTGGCCCATTCCCGATTGTGGCTTGTCTGGAGCAACTACCAATATATCTCCAATTTCTTTTGCAACCTCTATTAACGCTCTTATTCCCGGGGCGTTTATTCCATCGTCGTTGGTTACTAAAATTAGTGGTCTCATAATTTATAGCTAAATAAGTTACTAAATAACAAAAATGAAAGAAAAATAGTTAGTGTTTTTCTTTCATTTTTGAATTTTAAATTTTGCAAATTTAGTCTTTTTACAAATGATTTATTGTAAATATTAATTCATTACATATAAACATTTTGTAATATTAAATGTAGTAGATATAGTAAATTTGAAATTAATTGATAGTAGATACAACAACTACACCATAAAAAACACAATATGAAAAGCTCGAAAACAATTGTATTACTAACAACAGTATGGGTATTATTTTCACTTACTGCCTGCACTCAAGAAAAAACAAAAATTAACGCAACGAATGATATGGAAAATACTCAAACAGAAAAAATAGTAAAAACGGACGAACAATGGAAAAAGGAATTATCGCCTGAGCAGTATTTTGTGCTTAGGCAAAAAGGCACAGAAAGGCCGTTTACAGGGGAACTATTAATGAACAAAGAAAAAGGTGTTTACAAATGTGCAGCTTGCGGTAATGAACTTTTTACCGACGAAATGAAGTTTGATTCCCATTGCGGATGGCCAAGTTTTGACAAGGAAATTTCTGGCGGAAAAATAAAAACAATAAAGGATACTACTCATGGTATGATACGAACGGAAATTATTTGTGCCAAGTGTGATGGACATTTAGGACATTTATTTGATGATGGGCCAACCGAAACCGGCATGAGGTATTGCGTAAATTCTTTATCGCTTGAATTTGTAAAGAAAGAAAATGTAAAAAAAACAGAA
Source organism: uncultured Bacteroidota bacterium (assembly GCA_903842515.1). GTDB lineage: Bacteria > Bacteroidota > Bacteroidia > UBA4408 > UBA4408 > CAIMMJ01. Next base: position 2,646 of record CAIMMJ010000345.1, read on the forward strand.
AATAATTCAACAAAAACTCTTTTGCTTGGTGGTGGTTGCTATTGGTGTGTAGAGGCAGTGTATGAAATGCTAGATGGAGTTGTAAAAGTAGAATCTGGATTTAGTGGCGGAAAAGTTAAAAATCCAAGTTACGAAGAAGTGTGCAGTGGAAATACCGGTCATGCCGAAGTTGTAAAAATCACTTACGATCCTTCTAAAACTTCGTTTGAAGAAATATTAAAAGTTTTTTTTACTGTACACGATCCAACTACTCTTAATCGCCAAGGTGCCGACGTTGGAACACAATATCGTTCTGTAATTTATTACAATAATGAGCAGGAAAAACAAAGCGCCAACGAAATAATTAATGAACTTAATAAGGCAAAAGTTTATTCAAGCCCAATTGTTACAGAAGTTTCGCTTGTTGGAGAATTCTATAAGGCCAAAGACGATCATCAAAATTATTACCAGCAAAACAAAGAACAAGGGTATTGTAGAATGGTAATTAAACCTAAAGTGGAAAAATTTGAAAAGGTTTTTAAAGACAGAATGAAAAAATAAGCAACATGCAGTAAGAAAATAAATTTTTGGATTTCTTAAACTATGTGCGGCGGATTATAGTTTTCCAATTCAAAAATTACCCTATCCATCTCATTTAAAATGCTTGAATAATTTATACCATCAAGTGATTTTTCTTCATTTGCAAACTCCGCAGCTCTTCCGTGTATAAAACAACCAAGCATTGCAGCCACTGGGGCTGAATAGCCCTTTGCTAAAAGTCCTCCAATATAACCCGTAAGCAAATCTCCACTTCCTCCTTTGGAAAGTGCTTGGTTGCCGCTTGAATTAAAAACCACATCACCATTGGGTAAACAAATTGCAGTATTTTTTCCTTTATACACAACAATTAGTTTATTCTTTACTGCTAATTCTACTGCACTTCTTAGCATTGTGGTTCTATTGCCAACTATACCGGTTAGTTTTTGTAGTTCGTAATGGTGAGGCGTTAGAATAGAGTTTGGTGTTAAAAAAGCTAACCAGGTTTTATTTTCTGCTAAAATTCCAATAGCATCAGCATCAAATACCATTGGCCCTTTAAAATCATTTATTAATTTTCGGAGTAGTTTTACTTTTTCTTCTTCTTTTCCAAGTCCCGGCCCAACTGCAATGGCAGAAAAACTATCTAGTTTTGGTAAAACTATTTCAGTTGGAAAATCTTTGTCAAAGAATACCATCGACTGCGGTGAGTTTATTTGCAAATAGCCTGAAGTTTCTTTTGAAGTGCAAACGGTAATTCTACCGCACCCACTATAGTTAGCGGCATTTGCTGCCATCATTATTGCACCTGCTTTTCCGGCATCACCACCAACTAATAAAAGATGTCCATAGCTGTGTTTGCCTTTATATGAGGACTTTTTTTCAAAAATTTCAATTGCATCATTTTTATCAAAAAAATAAAAATTTGTTTTTTCGTTTTTCTCAAAATCATTGCTTAGTTCAATGTTCACAACAATTACTTTGCCTGCAAAAATTCCGGTTTCTTCAAATAAGAAGCTAGTTTTTGTTTGCTGAAAGCTCAAAGTTATGTCAGCGATAAAAATAATTTGATTGTCAATTATTTCAGTTGAATCTCCTATTAGTCCGCTGGGAATGTCTATTGAAATTTTTTTGTAACACGATGCAGAGTTTAAGAGTAAAATTAAATCTGAATAAAATCCTTCAATTATTCTATTTATTCCATTTCCAAAAATTGCATCTATAACAACTGTATTTTTATCAATTACTATGATTTTCTGGTAATTGTGTTCGTCAATTGTTAGTATTGATTCAGGATATAGGTTGGATAGTAATTTCCTATTGAACAAATTTTCATTACTTAATTTATCTTCTGAAACAGATACAAAACAATAAACCTCATACCCCATATTTAATAGAAGTCTTGCTGCTACTAGCCCATCTCCACCATTGTTTCCATGGCCACAAAAAATAAGTATTTTATTTTTTAAATTAATTTGATCCAACAAAAATGGAAGACATTTTATTACTGCCCTTTCCATTAATTCTAAGGAACTAATATCGTCTTCTTTAATCGTAAATTTATCCCACGCTCTAATTTGTTCAGAATTAAAAATTTTCATTGTTTTATTTATTGAGTAAAATTAATCAAAAGCAATTACCTTTGAACTCTATTAATTAAAATATGACGTTACTGTTTTTAAATTTAGGTGGGGGAGAAGTAGTCTTAATTTTATTGGTAGTTGTTATGTTTTTTGGTTCTAAAAGTATTCCTGATTTGGCCCGTGGATTAGGGCGTGGATTAAGAGAAATAAAGGATGCCACCGAAAGCATAAAACGAGAAATAGAAGACGGAGCAGCTCTTTCAAAAGACGATAAATCCCAAATTACACCAACCAAAGAAGAAGACAACAACTTTGTTAAATCAACTGTTGAGTCTATTTCCAAACCTATAGATCAACCTCAAGAATAATTGCTTTATCAATTTTTCACAAAGTATTTTGATTGGTTTAATTTATTTGTAAAAAATTTGTTAATGCACCAAGTAAAATTCTATTTTTACTTAACATTTACAAAACCTAAACCATGTCAAAAACTAAAAAAAGCAAATCAACTACAGCTGGACACGAACAAGCTGTAAAGGAATTTATGCAAAAAGTTATTGCAAGAAATCCCGGAGAACCTGAGTTTCATCAAGCAGTGCACGAAGTTGCAGAAACAGTAATTCCGTATCTTGATGAACATCCTAAATACAAAGAGGCAAAGATTTTGGAAAGAATGGTGGAGCCCGAAAGAGTTATTATGTTTAGAGTTCCATGGATTGACGACAAAGGGAATTTGCAAATTAATAGAGGTTTTAGAATTCAAATGAACAGTGCAATTGGTCCATATAAAGGTGGATTAAGGTTTCACCCAACTGTTTATTTAGGAATTTTAAAGTTTTTGGCATTTGAGCAAGTGTTCAAAAATAGCCTAACCACTTTGCCTATGGGCGGAGGTAAAGGTGGTTCTGATTTTGATCCTAAAGGAAAATCAGACAATGAAGTAATGAAATTTTGCCAAAGTTTTATGACAGAGTTGTGCAAGCATATTGGAGCAGATACCGATGTGCCTGCCGGCGATATCGGAGTTGGAGGAAGAGAAGTTGGGTATATGTTTGGTCAATACAAAAGAATAAGAAATGAATTTACAGGTGTGCTAACGGGTAAAGGGATTACGTTTGGGGGCAGTTTAATACGACCAGAAGCCACTGGTTATGGTTGCGTATATTTTACACAGGAAATGCTAAAAACTAAAAAGAAATCATTAAAAGGATTAATTGTTGGCATTTCCGGTTCAGGAAACGTAGCACAATATGCTGCCGAAAAAGTTATTCAATTAGGCGGTAAGGTTGTTTCTATGAGCGACAGTGATGGTTTTATTTATGACGAAAAGGGCATGGATGAAAAAAAACTTGCCTACATCATGGAATTGAAAAACGAAAAAAGAGGAAGGATTAAGGAATATGCAGACAAATATAAATGCAAGTTTTATGCAGGAAAAACGCCATGGCAACATATAAAAGTTGATGTAGCCTTGCCTTGTGCCACTCAAAATGAATTGAATATAGCAGATGCCAAAGCTTTAATAAAAGCTGGAGTAATTGCCGTTGCCGAAGGTGCAAATATGCCATGCACACCCCAAGCAGTGTATGAATTTTTAGGTGCAAAAATATTATTTGCTCCCGGCAAAGCATCTAATGCCGGAGGAGTTGCTACTTCTGGTTTAGAGATGAGTCAAAATTCATTAAGATTAAGTTGGACAAGAGAAGAAGTGGACAAAAAACTACATCAAATTATGAAAGACATTCACTCTACTTGTGTAAAATACGGTAGCGAGGGTAATTATACCAATTATGTGAAAGGAGCAAATGTAGGAGGATTTGTTAAGGTTGCTGAAGCCATGTTAACCCAAGGTCATGTGTAAATTATTTTTAATGTAAATGGTAAATGCCGAACGCTCTAAATTGTTGTTCGGCATTTTTTATTGTTCAAGTTTCTTAAACATTTTGTTGTCGGCAATAAAAGTTCCAAAAGGAACAAGAGAAGCTGCAAATGCAAGAACCAGCCAAACAAATTTGGATTTATACTTTAAAGCAATTAGTGCTAAAAATGCCACATAGGCAATAAATAATACGCCGTGAGCCATTCCTACAATGTAATTAGGATGTGGCATTTGATATTGGTATTTTAAAATCATTGTAAAACCTAGTAACAAGTATGAAACTCCTTCTAGAATTGCTATTGTTCTGAATAGTGATATCAATTTTTCCTTTTTTTATGAGTGCCAAATATCAAAAAAAAGGTTGGAAATAATCCAACCTTTATGTTTAGCTCTAAAATTTTATTTTTATTTAACTCTAAATACAACTCCTAAACTCACTGTTCTTCCAATTAAAAAAGATTCAGCAATAAATCTTTCGCCTCTAAATTCTTGAGTTTTTTGGATGGTAGAGTTTAAAATATTCCTAACACCAAAATTTACTTGCCAGAATTTTCCAATATTTTGTGATGTTTTAAAATTTAAGATTGGCACAGGTGCTTCATAAATATCTGGAGTGGCAAACAAAGAAATATTGTATAATTTTTTTCCAGCTACATTAAACGCCAATGCTGTTTCGTTACCAATAGTTGAATTTACATAAGATAAAATTACATTTACTATATAAGGCGATTGTCCTTGAAACGGCCTGCTAGACATTTGAAATGTGGAATCAACTTTTTTGGAGTTTTCAATTTCAGTTTCCGGAACATCAACTTTAGATTGTATAAATGTAAAGTTTGTATTTAAAAATAAGCATTTAAAAACAGGATGTATAACACCTAAATTTTTTCTGTATTCAAATTCTAATCCTGCAATTGTTGCTCTAGGTACATTTATAAAAGTTAGTTCAGGAATTGTTGCTTTTGGATTAAATGCTCTGATAATTGGATCTCTGAATTCTTTGTAATAGGCACCTACTGCAATTATTTCTGAAGGATTAGGAAAAAACTCGTAACGTAAATCATAGTTGTATATTACCGTTCTTTTTAAGCCCGGATTACCAACATTAAAGAAACCATTTTTAGGATCGAATTGTGCAAATGGTGCAAGCTCTCTCATGTTTGGTCGGGCAATAGTTTTTGCATAAGCAGCTCTTAAGTTTGTTCTTTCTGTTAGTTCGTACACCAAATTTAAAGATGGAAGTAGGTCCGTAATGAATACTCTTCCTGGATCTAAAACTGTGTCGCCATTTAATTGAACATAAATACTTTTTGTTGTGTCTTTGCTTTGCACAAACATGTTTGTTGATTCTGCTCTTAATCCACCAATTGCTTTTAAATGTTTTATGGGCGAAAAAATTCCCATAATGTATGCGGCAGAAATTTTTTGTGAACCTCCGTAGAAGTTTTTTAAGTTTACTTGGTTTATGTAGTGCCAACCTGTTGTGTACCTATTTACTGCGCCAGAAGAGGTGTAAGTTGTATCTATTATGCCAAAGTTTTTTTCATCTAAAAATTCGTTAATGTCTCCATTAAATCTATTTAAATTAATTCCTGTTGCTCCTGAGTTATTCATTTGATAGCGGTATTCTTTAAAATCTCTTACTGTTTGGCCATAATATACACCTGCTTTAATTTTGGCAGTTTGTTCTTTGTTTAAATTATAAGTCAAATCTATTTTAGCTTGTTTTTGTTCATCATTCAAATCGCGGTAAAAATGATAAGGAAATGCAAATTCTGCATTGTTCATGTAATACAAAGTATCCGGATATTTAAACAACAAGTTTCCATCGCTGTCTAAAGAATCTACAGAATCTTTGATGGCAGTGTATGCAAAATACCTTAAATCCGGCTCGTATTGCCTAGATTTTGTAGTGCTTGCCGACCATTCCAGTTCCAAACCATTTCCTATATCAAATTGATGTTTTCCATTTAATACTAATGTTTTTAATTCTCGTTCGGTATACTCTAAAACGTTAGTATTAAAAACTGACCTGGAGTCAGAAACTTGCCCTTCAAAACTTCCGGTTTGTGTTCTAGATATTTTTTCAGCGTCGTTGCTATACAAACCAGTAAAGCCAATGGTATGTTTTTGATTTAGTTTAACAGATAAATTGGCAAGACCACCTAGTTGCGGATTGTCTATACTTTTGTTTTCTTTTAGAGCCTGATAAGCAAACAATTTGTCGGAACCTGCATTAATCAGTGTATTTATTTCTCCGCCGTTTATGTATGTAAAATTTCTAGAGTAAACAGCGCCTGTAGTAAATCCAATTTGAATTTTATTAAAATCCCACTTATTACCAATACCAAAATTGTAAGAAGTATTTAATGGTGTTCTGTTAAAATTATTGTTAATTCCTAATACTTGCCTTAATCCATAGCCAATTCCACTTTCTTGGTTTTGGCTGGCCAATGTTGGTGTAAACTGATTGCTAAAAGATTTTGCAGAGTTATCGAATAATTGTCTTTGAGGTTCGTTCTCAGTCTTTTTGTTTCTTGCAAAAATATATAAACTTGTGGTTAGTAAATTTCTTGTTGAATCGTTTTCTAAGAAAGATGGCATGCTTCTGGTGCCATCGTCTCTTCCTCTCCAATCGCTTTTTCCTCCCGCGTAAGTCTGAAAATTTTCGTTTAATGACGCTTGGCTATTGTAAGATTGAGTGGTACTAAATGAAACATAAAATTTATCAGGAAAACTTCTTGTTGCAATGTTTACGTTTCCGCCTGCAAAATTACCAGGTTGGTCGGGTGTAAATGTTTTTATTGTAATAATGTTATCTATAAATCCTGCAGGTATTAAATCTAAACTTGAAGCATTTCTGTAGGGATCAGAACTTGGCATTGGCAAACCGTTTATTTGTGCTATAGAATATCTATCTCCTAATCCTCTCATCACCATAAATTTTCCGTCTTCTACATTTGCACCAGTCATTTGTTTCATTCCTTCGGCAGCGTTGCTAACACCAGAACGGGACAGTTGTTGCGAAGAAACACCATCTTGAACTGAGTATGATTTTTTTTGAAGTGCAATTAACGATGCATCTGTATTTTTTACTTGTCTGGCTTCAATTACAACTTCTTTTAAATCTACTTTTTCTTGCTCCATTGCAAAATCATATACCATTGGTTGAGCTGCTTTAACCACAATATTTTTTATCGTAATTTTTTGGTAACTGATGTATGAACAAACAATATTATAAGTGCCGGGAATTACTTTCAAAAAATATTTGCCTTCTAAGTTTGTGCTCGAGGCATTTGTTGTTCCTTCTATTGAAACTGCAACACCAATAAGCTCTTCGCCTGTTAGTTTATCAACAACTTTTCCTGAAATTAATACTGATTGAGAAAAACTGGTTATCGACGAAATTAAAAATATACAAAATAAAAACTGTTTCACTTTTATTGTTTTGAAATGATTTGATTATTGATAGGTATAAACGGCAAAAGGCAGATCTTATGAATCTGCCTTAAACCCTTTAATTGTTGTAGATTATTCAATTATGAATTTTTTGGTATTTGAATTTTTTCCGTCATTAATTTGAAGGAAATAAATTCCAGCACTTAATTTTTTAGTATCTAAATTAAAATTGTTTTTACCTGATGCATTGTTTAATGATGTAAATATATTTCTTCCTGTAGCGTCCATAACAAAAACGTTAGTATTTGTATTACTAAAGAAACTTATATTTATAAAGTCTGTTGCAGGATTTGGATAAATGCTAGCGTTAAAATTATCAAGATTAATATTTTCCAAAGATGCAATAGTACTTAAGTGACCATTTTTTGCTAATGTGCTCCAACCGTGTAACCACAATTCCGATGCCTCTGCAGAAAAAGCACCTTTGTAATTTACATTACTAAAAAAATTGTCACCATTTGGCAAGGAGGCCATTGCAGTAGTATAAGCAGCAGCGCTAATGCTTGGTCTTGGGTCTAATGTACCATTTTGTGTTCTTGAAATGTTTACAAAAGATGGATTTTGAATTAAATTTGTATTGGTATTTAAGTGATTAATTAATGCAAGGCATGTAGAATCTTCTCCACCTAAACCACTGGTAGCAGTAGAACGGATTATGCCAGAAGATGTCATATCTATATTTGTATTGCTTCCGCAATTAGAAAATAAATTATTTTTAAGCACCAAACTTCCGGCAACTAACTGTGAGTATGCATCCGTTGTTGTATTGCTTGGTCTATCTTGAACTTCCAAAGCTTTGTTTTTCATTTCTGCAACAATACTGTTACAAATTAATCCTTGTGTACCAGCTCTTAATAACCAACCTGTTGCATTTCCTGCAGCTGCTCCGGCACCTGAGCCTATATGTGTTGCATTGTAAACTGTAGGATTTGAAAATGGAGCTGAGTTGTCTGGAGTAGAACCATCACATTCCCAACCATTATCAGCAACATCATCACGTTGTATCGAAAACCAAAATTGTCCTTTTCCCTTGTATGCTTCATCCCAATCGTAACTATCATCTTCGCAAAAAGAAACACTTGCATATTTTAAATTTACTGTTCCGCCAAAAAATTCAATACCATCGTCAGAGTTAGCGTACACATCAATGTATTCTAAAGTTGTTCCACTACCTACAGCAGCCAATGTTAAACCATTTAATTCGCTACCCGAAGTAAGTGCACTGCCACCATGGCGTATAGAGCAATATCTCATTACACCTGAATTATCATTGTCTACATTTTGACCTGCAGGCATTCCATAAATACCTCTTGGTTCGCTTGTAGGTATACCTTCAACGTTAACTTCTGAATTTCCATTTTTACTTGTAAATGACTTCCCTAAAATGGCAATACCTCCCCACAATGCATTGTCAGTAGGGCCTAAATCTGTTGCATCTGATAAATCGTCTGCATCAGCAGTAAAGATAATTGGTTCGGCAGCTGTTCCTGTTGCAAAAATTTTTGCTCCTCTACATATTATTAATGCACTAGGATCAACACCACTTGGATTGGGCAAAAATTTAACCACTGTTCCCGCTTCAATGTTTAATGTTGCTCCATCTTCAACATAAACCGTTCCTTCTAAAGAATAAATATTATTTTTGGTCCAATTGTAAGTTTGACCACCAACTAAATCTGCGTCCGTAATATCAATAACGGTTTGGGCATGAGCAGTTGAACAAAAAACAACCGCTGTAATTAAACTAAAGTAAAGTTTTTTCATTTGTTTCTATTTTTTTTACAAAAGACCAACCTTGCTTTTATCTAAAATGAAACTAAACTTTATCTTTATGTTAAATCAATGCTTTTAATGTTAAGAAAATATTAAGAATTGAGAGTTTTATTGCAAAACAAATTTAATTGGAAAAGTAAACTGAACTTTTACTGGTTTGTTATTGGTTTGCCCGGGCGTCCAATCAGGCATTTTATTTATCACTCTTAGTGCCTCTGCTTCTAACCCTTTCCCACCTTTTACTCCTCTTGTAATTACTGCATTTTCTACTTTGCCATTTTTGTTAATCACAAATGTAACAAAAACGGTACCCGAAATTAATTCTGATTTTTCAAAACTTGGATAATTAATGTTTTTTCTAATGAAATTAAATAGTGCTTCTTCGCCTCCCACAAACTCAGGCATTTTATCGGCAATTAATGTTGGTTTTATATCGTCAATATCCTCACTCCCTTTTCCTAAGTTTGAGCCACCACCTGCTCCACTTCCTACTGGATTATATGTAAATACTTTTGCATCTCCTTTTTCATTGCCTAATAATCCATTATCGACCATATTTTTTTTTAAGGGTAATTCATCGTTCTTAATGTCTTTATTTACAACTACAGGAACTTTTTCTACATTGTTGTTAGAAAAACTTTGAGCAGGTTTTTCTTTAAATGCTGGAGTTTCTGTTTTTACGGTTTCTTTTTTGTATTGATAAATTAAATCGGGATCAACAGGAATTAAGTCAGTAGTTGGAATTACTTTTTTTATAAAGTTTGCTTTAAAGTATGTGTACAAAATAGTGGGAATAATTGTAATTGCTCCTGCAAAAAATAATGCTCCCAAAAAGGAAATAAAAACTGTTTTAAAATAGTCTCGTCTAATTTGGTAAGCACCGTATTCTTGTAACCTGTTTTCAAAAACAATGTTGTTTCTTTTCATTGAAAGACAACTGTCCCAATTGTCGGAAATTTGATGAATGAAGTTCATGATTTTATTTTTTTTGGTTAATACTAATTTGAAGTTTTAACGATCAAAAAAATATAAATTGTGTTGAAATATTTTTGAGACCTTCATAAATCCCTTTATTAACAAGTGTTTTGGAGCTTGTAACACCACTCAGTATAAAAAATTAACCATTTAGTTTTAAAATCAAACCATTTGGTAAATCAAAAAAAGTTTATCAACAAATAAAAAAAGCCAGACAAATTTGCCTGGCTTTATTCACTAACAAAACAACAAACTATTTTTTTACTATTTTGGATGTATTTGAAATTCCATTTTGCGAATTTAATCTTAAGAAATATACACCATTTGACCACTCATTTGTTTGCACAACTTCAATTCCTTTGCCTAAGCTACCGTTTACAATTTCTCTACCATCTATTGTCATTATTGAATAAGTATTGAATTTTCCATTGGCGTTGTCTATTGTAAAATTCTCAGAAAAAGGATTTGGATAGCTTGCGTTGGCAATATTTTCTTGTGATTCTTTTACAGAGGTTAGATTATAACCCGTTATTTCCTGTGGACTTACAACATTAATATTTAACATTTCCGTTGTTCTTTGAAGTGTGCCTAAACTATCAAAGGAAAGGCTGTCGCAATAAGTTGAAAAACAGAATGAATTGCTTACGGTTAAACAAAAAATAAAATTACTAGCAAATGGTATTTGTAGGGTTGGAAATGGCGTATTTAATGAAGTGCCATTAGCAAAAGACCACGAAAAATTTAAATTGTTTCCGCTTGATAAATTAACAATGTTAACGCTATATGGTTCGGTTTGCGTTACAATGAAATATGCATTACAATCATTTACCACAATGTTTGTGTCGTTATCAAAAATATATACAAACTGTGTGGTTGTATCAATACAATTTCCGTTTACAATTGTAAGTGAAATGGTGTAGTAACCTCCATTATCATAAGTATGGAAAGGAAATCTTTCAGTGGAAGTTCCTCCATCGCCAAAGTTCCAAAAATAGTCTGTTGTTTGAGGATCAATACCGGTTGACATATCAATAAAATAACCTGTTAAAGGTGACGTAGCAGCATAAAAATCTGCATTACAATTGCTAGGATTTCCTAAAATAGTTATGGTGTAACCGTTGGTGCATAGAACGTTCCCTAAACTATCGGAGGCTGTTAATGAAACATTAAATACTCCATTAGAGGGAAATGTATAGAAAAATTGAGAAGAATTATATTGTGTAATTGTCTCCGTAAAACCATTAGGTCCAGTAATGGTCCACAAAAGATTATTGGGTGCTCCAAGATAAAAACTATAAAAATAAGGATTTACTTGATCAGGAATTGCAGAAACGTAACAACCCAAAGAGTCATTTGGATTTAATGAAACAAAAATATCCTCACAACTTGTACAAGTTGGTGTTCCATTAAAATAAGTAGTAGTCATGCATACTACATTGTTTCCCGGTTGTAAAATATAATTAAAATTTCCTGTGTAACTGGTATCTAATACCACCCCATTAATTGTTATAGAATAATATCCATTAGCCGGTTGACCAATAAAATTAGGTGAAAATGTATAGTTTTGATTAGAATTTTGTGTAACAATAAAATCACAATTTTCAATTGGTTGAAGAATTTCTATGTTCTGTGTTGCTGTGCAAAGTAATGCTCCGTTTGCATCGAAATAATTCATGGTAACAGGGTAAATTCCGGGTCCAGGAAAAGTATATGAAGCATAAATGTTAGAAGAATTGGTAGGTAAAATTGTTTCTCCATTTATTATCCAATTTACATATTGAGAGTTTAATGTATCAACTTGGGCATAGAATCCATACGTGAGTAATCCGTTTGGTGCGGGAAAATAAGTGAAATCACATGACGTATTGTTTAAACTTATTTGAACAGAATCGCAGTAACTGCAAATATTTACACCAGAATTCATTTCAATTACATTCATACAAATTGTATAAACTCCTGCATTTGAATATGCATGAAGGCCTGTGGTTGCTATTAGTGAGTTGCCATCACCAAAGGTCCATTGATAATTGTATAAGTTAGGAGAATAATTATTTACTGGTCCAGTAAAAATTACCGTAGAAGTGGAATTGGTATCAACATCTAATTGGAATTGGCAATCAAGAAATTGAGAAAAGCTATTCAAATGTGTAATTACCAATAGAGCAAGAGTAACTAAAATTTTTTTCATAATTTTTATTTTTTTTGTTTCAAAAGCAAACACGCTAACTATTGCAATATGGTTTACAATTGCTGTGATTTATCTTAAAATTAGCCTCTAACGTGCTGATTTTTATGACAATTTATTTTACATTATTTTCAAAAACAAATATAGAGAAATATCAACGCTTATTATTATTTACTAAATTCGCAGATTATTTTTATTTCAAAATCTCCTAAGCATCTGATGAAAACCAAAACCCTCAAAAAGAACAAAGTAAATGTTGTTACACTTGGCTGCTCAAAAAATATTGTAGACAGCGAAGTTTTAATGGGTCAATTGAGAGCCAATAAATTTGATGTAGAGCATGAATCAACAAAAGATGATGCAAGTATTGTAATAATAAATACATGTGGATTTATTGACAATGCAAAGCAGGAATCTATAGATACTATATTAAGGTACTCACAAGCCAAGGAAGCCGGCTTAGTAGATAAAGTTTTTGTAACGGGTTGCTTAAGCGAAAGATATAAACCCGAACTAGAAAATGAGATTACCAACGTGGATGGTTTTTTTGGAACAAGAGAATTGCCCAGACTACTAAAAACCTTGAAGGCAGATTACAAGCATGAATTAATAGGAGAGAGGCTACTTACTACGCCTCATCATTTTTCGTATTTAAAAATTGCCGAAGGATGCGACAGGCCTTGTTCCTTTTGTGCAATTCCTTTGATGAGAGGAAAGCACGTTTCAAAATCAATTGATGATTTAGTGACAGAAACAAAGTTATTAGCAAAAAAAGGAACAAAAGAAATAATTTTAATAGCTCAAGACCTCACGTATTATGGACTTGACATTTACAAAAAAAGAAATTTATCCGAACTCTTAAAACACCTTTCAGATGTTGAAGGCATTGAATGGATAAGGTTGCATTATGCATTCCCGAGTGGCTTTCCGATGGATGTTTTTGATGTGATGAATGAACGTAAAAATATTTGCAACTATTTAGATATGCCTTTGCAGCACATTACCGATAACATGCTAAAAAGTATGCGACGTGGGACCACCAAACAAAAAACCATCGATTTAGTAAATCAAATTAGAGAGATAGTTCCAAACATTGCAATTCGCACAACATTAATAGCAGGTTATCCGGGCGAAACACAACAAGACTTTGAAGAAATGTACGATTGGGTAGAAAAAACTAAATTTGATAGACTTGGAATTTTTGCTTACTCACACGAAGAAAATACTCATGCTTATTTGCTCAATGATGATGTGCCAGCAAAATTGAAAACCGAGAGAGCTGAAAAAATTATGGACTTGCAACAAGGAATTTCGTGGGAGAAGAACAAACAGAAAATTGGCAAAGATTTTAAAGTATTATTTGATAGAAAAGAAGGGGATTATTTTGTGGGAAGAACTGAATTTGATTCACCAGAAGTAGACAATGAAGTATTAGTAAATGCAGAAACTAATTTTGTTAGAATTGGCGATTTTGCTACCGTAACTATTGATGATGCCGAAGCTTATGATTTATTTGGAACCATAGTAAATTAAGAAAATTTTGAATCCAAGATTATATATTTCTTTTTTCTCTTTGATAGTGGCAATTATTGCTGCAACAATTTCGTTTTATTTTGACAATGATATAAAATCAGCGGGCCTTATTGTTGCCGCAGTTTTTGTTTTTTGTTTTGTTCTTTTTTACTATTTGGTTGAGAAAATTATTTACAAAAAAATTAAACTTATCTACAAGCTCATTTACAACTTAAAAATGGACAAAGATTTAAAATCTGCCATTGGCGAATATGTATCCGATGATCCATTAAATGATGTGGAACAACAGGTTAAAGATTGGGCAAGAGACAAAAAAACTGAAATAGAAAATCTACAAAAGGTAGCCAAATACCGCAAAGAGTTTTTAGCAAATATTTCGCATGAATTTAAAACACCACTTTTTACTATTCAAGGTTATATTCAGTCTTTGTTAGACGACGATTTAGATGACAAGGAGTTAATTAAAAAGTTTTTAGAAAAAGCCGACAAAAATATTGAACGACTTTCTGTTTTAATAAATGATTTAGATGAAATATCAAAATTAGAAAGCGGTCAAATAAAAGTTAATTCAAGCAGTTTTGAAGTTTCACTATTGGTGAACGAAATTATAGATTTATTTACTGAACGCTTAAAAACTGCACAAATAAAAATTGTTTTTAAAAAAGAAGGCTTATTTAAAACCACTGTATTTGCCGACATGAATAAAATTAGACAAGTATTTTATAACCTAATAGACAACGCAATAAAGTATGCAAAAGTTAACGGTACAATAAAAATAACCTGTTTTGAAATGGACGACAGAATTTTAGTAGAAGTTACCGATGATGGAATTGGAATTGCTGAACAACATTTGAGTAGAGTTTTTGAAAGATTTTACAGAACAGATGCAAGCAGAAGCCGACAGATTGGTGGTTCCGGTTTGGGCTTGGCTATTGTTAAACACATTATTGAAGCACACCACCAAACCATAAATGTTAGGAGCACCGAAGGCATAGGCACCACATTTGCATTTACACTGCCAATGGCTAAAAAGAAGTTTTCTTAACATTGCCTTAACACATAAACCTTACATTTGGCAAAAATTAATAAAATGGGTTTAAATTCTATATTTCAATTTTTTGTACCTAAGGATAAAAAGTTTTTTCCACTGTTTGAATCTGCTACCGCCAATGTGGTTTTGATGTCCGAAAAATTAATTCAAGCACTTAAAACTAGCGATCTAGAATTAAGAAAAGAACTTATCTTAGAAATTGATAAACTAGAACACGTTGGTGACCATGCCTCACATCAAATATTTATTGAGCTCGGTAAAAATTTTATTACCCCTTTTGATAGAGAAGATATACATGCACTTGCATCGGCAATAGATGATGTGGCAGATTATATTCATGGTTCAGCAAACAGAATATTGATGTATAAAATTACCAATATTTCTGAACCTATATTAAAGTTAGCAGAGCTTACACTTGATGCAGCAATTGAGTTAGAAAAAGCGGTAAGAGAGTTAAAAGACTTAAAAAACATTAGAACAATGACGGATGCTTTTATTAGAATAAACAGCATCGAAAATCAGGCCGATTATGTGTTTGATAAAGCTGTTGCCGATTTGTTTGACAATGAAAAAGATGCTTTGGAAGTTATAAAAATAAAAGAAGTTTTATCTGCATTAGAAACTGCCACAGATAAAGCCGAAGATGCTGCAAACGTGCTAGAATCTATTGTAATAAAATACGTTTAAGCCAATATGACTCTACTAATTGCAGTTATAGCACTTGCATTAATCTTCGATTATATAAATGGTTTTCATGATGCTGCAAATTCTATTGCAACCATAGTTTCCACAAAAGTGTTATCTCCATTTCAGGCAGTTGTATGGGCTGCATTTTTCAATTTTATTGCATTTTTTATCTTCACCGATCATGGAGTTGCAAATACCATTGCAAAAACTGTTGATGCAAATTTTATTACTTTGCCGGTAATTCTCTCCGGATTGCTAGCAGCAATAACTTGGAATTTGCTTACTTGGTGGTTTGGAATTCCTTCGTCATCCTCTCACACGTTAATTGGTGGTTTTGCAGGAGCTGCCATTGCCCACGCGGGATTCTCTGTTATAAACATCGAAAAAATCTCTAAAATATTCGCATTTATTTTTCTTGCTCCAATTATTGGAATGTTAATTGCCTCTTTCATAAATATTATAATAATAAATCTTTTTAAAAAAGCTACACCTGGCAAAGCAGATGCTTGGTTTAGGAGATTACAATTAGTATCTTCTGCTGCATTTAGTTTGGGGCACGGTGGCAATGATGCACAAAAAGTTATGGGTATTATTGCAGCTGCTTTGGTAGTAAACAAAACAATTCCAGATTTAGAATCTATGCCTAATTGGGTTCCAATATCTTGCTATACTGCCATTGCAATTGGCACAATGAGCGGTGGTTGGAGAATTATAAAAACAATGGGTACAAAAATCACAAAAGTTACTCCCCTAGAAGGTGTTTCCGCTGAAACTGCAGGTGCAATAACTTTGTTTTTAACAGAACATTATAAAATTCCTGTAAGTACAACACATACTATTACTGGTTCTATTATTGGCGTAGGTCTTACAAAAAGGGTATCTGCTGTAAGGTGGGGCGTAACAGTAAATTTAGTTTGGGCTTGGGTACTAACTATTCCAATATCCGGATTGCTCTCGGCATTTATTTATGCTATTACAACTTTTTTTATTTAACCATTAATTGCACATCCTTATTTATAATTTACCGGGATGGATTATACCAATTCCAATGAATTTAAATTCCTAATTTAGCGTGTTTATTTTTTAAACAATCTTTTAATGTCATTAAAGAAGCAGGCAATTAAAGCAGCAATTTGGGAATTTTTTGGGAAAATTTCTGGTAATATTTTAAGTTTTGGATTCTCTGTTATATTGGCTAGATTACTAGAGCCTAGCGAATTTGGTACAATAGCAATAATAAGTGGTATAATAAATATTGCTTCACATTTTTGGGATGTTGGTTTGGGCAGCTCCCTAATTCAAAGAAAGGAAATAAACAATTTGCATTATTCAAGTGTACAGATTTTTAATCTGGCAATAGGTTTTATAATGTTTGTATTATTTTTTTTATTGGCTCCAGTTATTGCAGAATTTTATGAAAAACCCGAGTTAGTTGATGTTCTAAAAGTAATGTCGTTTCTTTTTATAACAAATTCTTTTGGTCATGTATATCGAGCAAGAATAAGAAGAGACTTAAGTTTTTCATTGCTCACAAAATCTGCATTGTTTGGTGTTTTAGTTGGCGGAATTATTTGTGTGCTTATGGCATACTATGGTTTTGGAATTTGGAGCTTGGTGGCCCAGTTTCTGGCATCTTCAATAGTAGCTAATTTATTTTTACACTACTTTTTTAGGGGGCAAGCCGTAAAGTTGGCTTTTTCATTATCCAGTATCAAAGAACTTTGGGATTATGGTTTTAAAATGTTCCTTACCGGAATTATTGATGTAATAATGGACAATCTGGATTCTCTAATAATAGGTAAGATGTTTGTATCTAAAACAGTAGGATTTTTTTACAGAGCTAAATCATTAAACGCTTTTGTAATCGACTATTCTACTGCAGGCATAATGAATGTTTATTTTAGAATTGCAAGTCATTATCAAGACAATATAAAAGCCCTGGTTGAGATTTATGAAAGGCTTAATTCGATTATGTTTTTTGTAACCAATTATTTGGTTGGAATACTTTTTTTATTCAACAAAGAAATAATAATTTTAGTTTTTACAGAAAAATGGATCCAAGCCCATTATTATTTTGATTTTATCATTATCGGTAGCATCTTTTTGCCCATTGGTTATTTAACCTTAAGCACCATTGGTGGAAGCGGAAATTCAAATGTAGTTCTAAAATTGAAAATTATTACAAAATCAATATTATTTTTAAATTTAATAGTTGGCTTTTCCTTTGGAATTAAAGGATTTTTGATAGGATTAATAATTTCTAATACACTTAATTTTTTTATTGAGTTATATTTTCTAAGAACTTTATTTGGGATTGATTTATTGAAAAACATTAGAAGTCTATTAAAGATTTTGATAATTAATTTTATTCTAATATTTATATTTAAATTCGCATTTTCAAAAATAGTGATTGATGTGCTTTTTTTGAAGCTTTTGTTTGGAAGTATATGTTATTCAATTTTGTATGTGATTCTCACCTTTATATTTAAAGACACAGGATTATCAAATATTTTGGTTGAATTAAAAAA
>CAIMMJ010000346.1 GCA_903842515.1 uncultured Bacteroidota bacterium
GAATACCACTTTTCAAACATCCTCTAAGAAGTCGGGTATCTTGTTGGTAAAAAAGTCTCTTCTCCTTCACAGTGAGAGTGGGGTAGAATAGTAAAATGACGGACGCTGCTGTTATTGTCTATAAAACAACTATCACTAAAATATATGACAACCAACCCACCAATTCTCACCTATACTCTGGAAGAAATATTGTCTCGTTTGGATCAAAAAATAGAGAAGCAATTTACCGAAGTCAATCAAAAAATGGATCGGCAATTTGCTGAAGTCAATCAAAAAATGGAGAAGCAATTTACTGAAGTCAACAAAAAACTAGAAATTATTGATGGTAGACTAAATAAACTGGAAATTGGACAGGCAGAATTATCAGGGGAAATTAAAACCCTAGAAGAAAAAGTTATTGGTATTGATAAAAGACTAGATAACCAAGAATTTATTAATCGTGGAGTTCTAGTGGCAGTGATTATAGCCTTAATCAGTGGAGTAGTCAAACTGTTCGGTTTCTTCCCTACAGGCAAAATTTGAAAACCTTAATTGATTCTAGAGACTTGCAGCTAATGAAAAAACAATACTTAAAAGCAAAAAATAATCAATCACGAGCATTTTTATTGTGTTCCTTAAGTTTTTAGATATAGAATTTTAGGATTAGCAAAAAGTAAATTTTTTATTTTACCAACTTGCTTTTATTAATCCTGGTAATAAACATTGATGAGCCATTTCGCGTATAACATGTCTAGATAAACCAAAATCACGGTAAACACCACGGCTACGACCCGTTTTCCAGCAACGATTTCTTAATCTTATTGGCAAACTATTTGGTGGCATTGATTGTAATTTTTTTTGTAAAACAAAAATTTTGTCTAAATTTCTTTCTTTTTTTAACTCAAAAAGAATTTCTTGACGCTTTTTTGAATATTTTACTACAAGCTTAACACGTTTTAGTTCACGCTGTATCATACTTTGTTTTGCCATTATTTAACCATAAAGTTTTTATTGTCTAGCCTATTATATCACTTTTAATAGAGTTTAGGAAGAGCTTTTAGCTAAATCTATGATTGATTAATTAGTTTTTTACAAAATTGAAAATTCGACTTTGTAAAAAGTCTTTGATATCTAAAGTTACAATATCTGATTTTGATAGTTCAACATTTGAATTTAATTCAAAAATTCGATTTGCTTGACGCATACGTGCTCTATCAATAGCATTTTTTATGCTTCTTGCATTTGCAAATAGAGGTTGTTGCTTACGTAATTCAATATATTGTAAAAAAACTTTTTTTCCTTCTTCAGTGATGCGATATTGTTGCTCAGAAAGCATAATTTCACCAATTTTTAATAGTTCCTCAGCTGAGTAGTCCGGGAAATGAATATGATTTGCAATTCTAGAGGCAAGCCCAGGATTTGATTGATAAAAAATATCCATTCGATCTTTATACCCAGCTAAAATAACAACTAAATCATCACGTTGATTTTCCATTACTTGCAATAAAATTTCAATTGCTTCAGATCCATAGTCACGTTCGTTATCGGGTTTATAAAGATAATAAGCTTCATCAATAAATAAAACCCCACCCATAGCTTTTTTTAGTACTTCTTTCGTTTTTGGAGCAGTATGGCCTATATATTGACCTACTAAATCGTCACGCGTTACAGTTAATAAATGTCCTTTACGTATATAACCTAACTTATAAAGAATATCCGCCATTTTTAAAGCGACAGTTGTTTTACCTGTTCCTGGGCTACCGGTAAAAGACATATGAAGGCCTGGGTTGCCGCCTGTTAAACCTAAATTTTTTCTTAATTTATCAATTAATAAAAGAGCAGCAATTTCACGTATTCTTTTTTTAACTGGAATCAAACCTATTAAGTCAGAATCTAAATTTTTTAAAATATTTCCAATTTCTGTTTTTTCATATTCATCTTTAACGCAAAATGATACTTCTGTCATCTTTTATTTTTTTGATATCAAAATTTAAAGCACACAAAAACTCAATGATTACAAATTTTAGGCCGAGTTGGATTTGAACCAACGTAGGTGAAACCAGCGGATTTACAATCCGCTCCCTTTAACCACTCGGGCATCGACCCTCTTATACTTTAATTATAAGAGAAATTAAGAAATATAAAAATAAAATTTAGAAATAAACTTAAATAATTAGGAAATTGGTCTTATATCATATCAAGTTTAAAATTAGTAAAAAAGTTATAAAGAGAATCACAAATAGTAAGCTTGTGATTATAGTAAAAAGACTTTTTATTTTAAATTTTTTTAGGTTTAGTATAAAGGTCGAAATAATGATAGTTATAAGTCCAAC
>CAIMMJ010000347.1 GCA_903842515.1 uncultured Bacteroidota bacterium
AGACCTATAACAATATTATAGTTTATGATATGAATGCACAGAAAAAGTCATACTTAACTAAAAACCAAAGGTATTTTTCTCCAAGTATTTCGCCAGATGGCAAATTAATTGCCTCTGTTTTCATAACCACCGAGCAACAAAATGAAATTCATATTTTAGATATTTCTAATGGAGATTTAATAGAAAAAATAACAACACCACTTAATTATTTTCTTTCAAGGGCAACTTGGAGCAACGATGGTAATTCCATTGTAACTATTGCCAAGCACAACAGTAAATTGGCAGTAATTAGGTTAATTATCAAAAACAAAGAAATCCTTGAATTAACAGATTGGACAAGCCATACAATGGACGCACCAAGTATTAAAGACGACAAAGTTTATTTTAATGCTGGATTTACAGGTATAGACAATGTATTCTATACAGATCTTGAGGGCTCTAAGAAAATTTTTCAGATTACCTCAGTTCCAATTGGGGCGTTTGACCCAAAAATCAACAACAACAATGAAATTATTTTTTCTGAATTCACAGATATGGGCTACATAATTTCAAAACAAAGTTTAATTCCCAACAGTGAAAACATAACCTTTAAAATTACCGAGCCTTCTGAAATGGATATGTATAAAACACTAGCAAACAAAAGCGAAGGAGGCAATATTTTAGATAAAAATTATTCAAACAATTATAAATCAAAATCATACAATGGACTTTTTAGAGGGCTCAAATTGCACAGTTGGAATATTAGCCCTTCTCTTTCAAACCCCGGATTAAATATTACTATGATAAATTTATTACAAAATCTAAGTATAAATTTTGGAAGTAGTATAAACCGAAACGAAAGCAATGCCATATCATACAATAGTAAAATTGTGCTTGCTAGATATTATCCCCAATTATCTTTAATTGCACAGCAAGCCAAGAGAGAAACTGATTATTATTCAGCAGCAGATACCTTTGCTAATCAGAATTTTTCAGAAACAAAATTTGGGGCAGAAATAGCTCTTCCATTGTCGTGGATAAAAGGCAATTTTAATACAAAATTTTTACCACAGATAGGTGTTTATTATAATAATCTCAAGGAAATTAAAGCAGAAGGGAGGTCCATTGCAAACAATAATTTTAGCAGAACTCAATTAGGGTTTTTATTGAGTTGTAAAAGAAGGAAAGCCTACCAAAATGTTGGCACAAGACTTGGGTTTGAAGTAAACGTAAACTATCAGGCCGATTTAAATGCTGTAAATTCCGAAAAAATGGAAGGAAATGCAAGATTATTTTTACCTGGATTTTTTAAAAATCATAATCTAAGAGTAACTGCGGCATATCAAAAAGAGTCGCTTACAAATTTGTATCAATATGCCGATGTATTTGAATATCCAAGAGGGTTTATAACTCCTATAAATGATGAATTTAAACTAGTAAAAGCTGAGTATCAGTTGCCATTGCTTTATCCTGACAAAGGGTTTGTAGGAATTACATATTTTAAACGAGTTAGGGCAAACATTTTTTATGACTATGGGGTGGGTGAAAAAATAACATTAAATAAA
>CAIMMJ010000348.1 GCA_903842515.1 uncultured Bacteroidota bacterium
TGATGTAATGACCGATTCCAGCGTTGAATCTGTTGACATTTCGGGTGAAATCTCTAAGGTAAAAATAAAAACAAAAACAGGCGAGAAAATTGTTGACGCAGAAATAGTTTTATCGGCAGTAGGTATAGCTGCAAATTTAGAAAATATTGGTCTAGAAGCTTGCGGAATAAAAACCGATAAAGGAAAAATTGTTGTTGACGAGTATTACAAAACAAGTGTTGATGGGGTGTATGCTATTGGCGATTGTGTTGCGGGCCAAGCATTGGCTCACGTGGCAAGTGCCGAAGGAATTACTTGTGTAGAAAAAATTGCAGGTCATCATCCGGAGCCCTTGAACTATCAAAATATTCCGGGTTGCACTTATTGCTCTCCCGAAATTGCATCTGTTGGTTACACAGAAAAACAAGCAAAAGAAGCAGGATTTACAATAAAGGTGGGAAAGTTTCCTTTTTCTGCCTCAGGAAAAGCCTCTGCTGCCGGAGCAAAAGATGGTTTTGTAAAAGTTATTTACGATGCTAAATATGGCGAGTTGCTTGGTTGCCACATGATAGGTGCTAATGTTACCGAAATGATTGCAGAAATTGTGGTGGCAAGAAAATTAGAAACCACAGGGCATGAAATTTTAAAAGCAGTGCACCCTCATCCAACAATGAGCGAAGCAATTATGGAAGCTACCGCCGCAGCTTATGGAGAGGTTATACATCTATAAAAATTAGGGGATTAAAAATTTTATTTCCCCAACGCTATTATCTAATGCTCAAATGCTAAAAAACAAAAAAGTTATTTTAGTTTTTATTGATTGGTATGTGCCTGCATACAAAGCAGGAGGCCCTATAAGGTCGGTATACAATATAGTAAAAAAATTTGGCGAGGATGCAGATTTTTTTGTGGTGACATCAATTTTCGACCTAAGAGAAACCCAACCTTTGGATGGGATAAAAGAAAATACATGGTTGAAACTAGATGATTCAAAAGTAATTTATCTCGACATTAAAAATCAAAATACTGAGCGCTACATAGAAATTTTAAAAGATGTAAAACCTGACATAATTTATTTAAACAGTTTATTTTCCAAGAACTTTACCTTGTTACCATTATCGGTAATTAGAAAAGTGGATGCAGATAGAAAAATAAAAGTTATTTTGGCTCCAAGAGGTACTTTAGGCAAAGCTTCACTTGCCATAAAACCTATCAAAAAGAAATTGTTTTTTATTTACGCCAAGTTCAAGGGCATATTAAAAAATATAGTTTGGCACGCTTCTACAACTCAAGAAGAAAAAGACATAAAGAAAGTTTTTGGAAGTAATTCAGAGATCGTTGTAGCCGAAAATATTGCAATTTTGCCAGATAATATTGCAGTAAAGAGCCTGAGATTTATAGACGATAAACTAACCGTGTTGTTTATTTCGAGGATTTCTTTAATTAAAAATTTTAAGCTTTTGTGTGATGCTTTAGCCAGTTGTAAAAACAAAAATCAAATAAGACTTAAAATAGTTGGGGCCATAGAAAATGTAGAATACTACAACTCCTGTATTTCTGTTTTAGATAATGCAAAAATAGAATGGGAATACTTGGGCGCAAAACCCCAAAACCAATTAAAAGAGGTTTATGAAAATTCTTCTATTTTTTGTTTGCCAACCTTACACGAAAATTACGGACACGTAATTGTGGAGGCATTAACCTATGGGTTACCCATAATAATTTCGGAGCACACGCCGTGGAGAAATTTGGTGGCTAAAGGCGTTGGTTTTGACTTGGCGCTGGAAGAAAAATTATTTGCAAAAAAGCTAGATTATTTTACTGAATTATCAGATGAAGAATATTCTGTATACTCAGCAAAATGCATTGAATTCTCAAAAAGCATTATTGCCAAAGAATCTGTTATCGAAGAAAATAGAAAATTATTTATTGCTTAATTTCCGTTGTAAAATTTACTGTTCCATGTGTTAGAGCTAAATCCTTTAAAGGTTAAAGAGCCCATAAATAAAAAGAAAGAGAAAAAGGCGATTAAACAGTGGGTGCAAAACCAAAGTCTCATCATTCCTTCGTCTTCTGTTTTTACGTTTAGTACACTTAATGGAAAGCTCATAGAAAAAACAAAAGCCAGTATTATATTTGAAACAAAAAAATGGTAGATACTTCTAAAAGGAAAATTTAATATGCTTCTAGCAAAATTTAAGTCATTTCCCCATTTGTGAATTAGGTAATAATTGTCTTCTCCCACTTTTGCAAATAATAAAGGATCTTCGTTGATGTCTTTTAAATCGAAAACAGAAAATGGCGCAAGAACATAAAAATCTTTTATCTCGGTAGAATATTTTTTTTCTAATTCCTTTATTTTAATAATTGCTTCAAACGGAAAATCAGCTTTAAAATGTTTAGAATGTAAGAACCTCAGTCTGTATTTAACACAAATTTTTTCAATTACAGCAATAGAGAATATTTTACTTAATTCGTTTTCATCAATTTTTAAATCACTAAACTGGCTATAATTATTGCCTTTTAGTCGTTGCAATATTTCTTGCTCCTTTGCTTTTTCGTTAGAGAAAATCGAATAAAACTGATTTAATATATCTTGTTGATTGTCTCTTTGCTTAAGAAGCTCATTCTCGATGTTTACTTTGTTAAGTATCATAGTTAAAGAATTTTTATTTTTTTAAGTAACAAAAAAAAATCATATTAGTTTTAATAGCAAGAAAAAAAATAATTTTAACATCAGCTATTTATTTTACTCTTTTATAAAGGTAGAAAAAATTGGCAATGAACTTAGTAGTAAATGAATTTTGTTTTTTAATTTTATGGTAGGATATAAAATTATTGCAGAAAGCATGCATAAAACTTGTTGCATTTTTTTCTGATTGTATTTGTAATACTTGAACATTCCAAAATAGCAATCACTTTTTGCTAATTGTTGTTTTTCTCTAGAAATATTTTTTTTAATGTTTGGGTTGCCTAATGCAATATTTATGGAATCTAACCGGTTTTTAAAAACATTATTTTTTTGAACATTGATTGAATTGTTTTCGTGGGTAAGGTAAACACATGTTTCTTTTGCCGATTGATAAACCGGGTATTCCGAAGCAATCTCCATCCACAACAATGAATCCTCGTTAATGTGTATGTTTGGATTAAATTGATGTTTTAATAGTATTTCTTTGGACACACAAACTTGCAGCGGCATTACCGGAATAAGTAAAAAATATTCTACGGGATTTTCTGAAATTGGCAAGAACACGTTAGAAGAAATTACTTTGTTCTCCAAAGTTTTTTTATTGCAAAAAAACAGTGCGTTTTTTAATTTCACAGCGCTTATTTCATCGTAAAAATTCTGAAGGTGATTTTCCAGATAATAATCATCACTGTCCAAAAATGTAATATAATTTCCTTTCGCTAAATTAATGGCTTTATTTCTTGTTCTACTTCTTTCAATATTTAATTCATTCTTTATATATTGAATCCGGTTGTCAGAAAATTTACTAACTACTTTTTCAGTGTCATCTTGCGAAGCATCATCAATTACAATTATCTCAAAGTCAGTGAAACTTTGTTGCAAAACACTATTAATTGCAACCTCAATTAAATCTGCTCTGTTGTAAGTTGGAATTATTACTGTAAAAAATGGCATATCTAAATTTTTTTGCAATATTATTTAAATAAACTCAAATTTATTGCCATCAAACAACCCCAAATCACTCAGTTTAATACTAGGAATTACTAAAAGTGCCATAAAGGATAAACTCATAAATGGAGCTTTGAGTGTGGAACCCAAATTATTTTTACTAAAATCATCAATTTTTGTATAATCTGCTGCTACCTTCCAAGCATCGTCATTACTCATCAATCCAGCAACAGGCAATGGCAAAATTAATTCTTCATTTTTGTTTACAGCACTTAACCCGCCTTTGTGTTTTATTACTAAATTCACAGCATTACAAATCTCTTCATCGTTAACACCTACGGATATTATATTATGGCTATCGTGTGCAACCGATGATGCAATGGCGCCTTTTTTTAATCCAAAGTTTTTGATAAAACATGTTGCAACAGGAGCCCTTGAATATCTATTTACAACCACCAATTTTAAAACATCATTTTTTGTTGTACAAAGTTCCGCCGGAACAATTAGTGTGTTGGTTATTAATTGGCCATCTATACATTCAATAACTTGTTCGTTTTCTTTGGGCAAATAATGAAAGTCGTTTTTATTTTTTAATCCTACAGTAAAGTTATTAATTACCTCAGATGGCACACTTTTAATTAATGATTCTCCATTGTCTGCCACTTTTTTACCTTGGATATACGTTTGCAAAACTTTAAAATCTTGTAAATTTTCTACAACAATAAAATCTGCCGAATTGCCTTCTTTTAATAATCCTACCGGTATTTTGTAATGCTCAACAGGATTTATGCAAGCACATTTTAATACATCAAAAACGTCGTATCCAATTTGTACGGCTTTTGCCACCAATGTATTTATGTGGCCCAACAATAAACTATCGGGATGTTTATCGTCGCTGCAAAACATAATCATATTGTTGTAATCTTTAACAAGAGGTATTAGAGCAGCAAAGTTTTTTGCAGCACTTCCTTCTCTAATTAAAATTTTCATCCCTCTTTTAAGTTTGTCTAATCCTTCCTCATAAGTATAAGCTTCATGGTCAGTATTAATTCCTGCATCAATATATTTTTGAGCCATTTCGCCTCTAAGTCCCGGAGCATGACCATCTATCGGCTTGTTAAGCTTTTTTGCTAAATCAATTTTTTTTAATACCTCAACATCTCCATTTAAAACTCCAGGAAAATTCATCATTTCTGCCAAATAATAAATGTCAGGATGACTCAATAATTTTTCTACGTCATCAGAATTTAATACAGCTCCTGCAGTTTCAAACATGGTGGCGGGAACACAACTTGGCGCTCCAAAAATAAAATGAAACGGAACTTTTTTTCCATTTTCTATCATGTATAAAACACCTTCCATGCCCAAAACATTTGCAATTTCGTGCGGGTCGCTAACTGTTGCCACAGTTCCGTGCACAACTGCCATTCTTGCAAATTCCGATGGAATTATTAATGAACTTTCTACATGCACATGAGAATCTATAAATCCAGGTAGAAAATAACCTATGCAATTCTCAGAAATTTTCTCAATTTTTTTAATTGCATTATTTTCAACTTCAATGAGTGCAGGATAAATTTCACGAGCTAAAATATCAACAAAATTGTGCTTTAATATCAAATCATTAATTTTTTGGATAGTGCAAAGTAAGAAAAAATAAAACAGCTTTATTTTGCAGCCAATTGAGCAATGTTTTCTTCTAATTTAATTTTACTTTGATTAACAAAGAGAAAATTATGATTTTTAGCGTTCCATCGCGCTAAATATTCTTGTTCCCATTGCCCTGGAGTAGGAATTAAAATTGCTTTTTTATTCAATAAAATAAAATCCATTAAACTAGTATAACCAGCCCTACAAACAACAATGCTACACTCGTTTATTTCTTGCTCTAATTTGTTTTTATCTAAAAAATCTACGCACTTAACATTCTTGTGTAAATTAATTTCAAGTTTATTTTCTCTCTCTGTTCCTCTTAAAATTACCCACTCAAATTCTTTAAGTTTATTTACTTGTTCCAATAAAATAGTTTCTAATAAAGTTCTTTGTGGTTCTGGACCAGACAATAGTATTACAATTTTATTGGAATTATTTTTTTGCTCAATTTTTTTTAATCTGCTAATTGGACCAAGGTATTTTATTGGAATAATAAATTTTTTTGGATGTGATAAAAATCCTGCCAATGATTCGGAAACTTCTTTAAAATCTGGAATCCAACACTCGTCAAAATTTTTAAAATAAGAGTGGTAAAAATAATTTATAAATGAGTTTAAAAATGGTGCATTTAAATTTAGTTGGTGACAAACAATTATATTTTGCAAGCCATTTATACATACTCCATATCTATTGTCTGAAATTATTGTTTGAATATTTTCTTTAGCCACAACTTCTTTAATGGTTTTATGCTCACGATTTATAGCACCAATAATTTGCGGAATTTGTGACATCATTTTAAGAGTAAATAAAATTCCTTTCGCATACTTTATACGGTATGAAGGCAACTCGTAATAGCTTAAATTAGGAAAAGTATTTTTTAGTAATTGCCCAGATAATCCGCTTCCTGCCAATACAATTATTTTGTTTTGAGCAAGGTAATTTTCTACAATAGGAATACATCTAGTGGCATGCCCTAAACCCCAATCTAATGCTGCAACTAAAATGATGTTATTATTAATTTTTGGAAACAAACTATTCTTTAAAATCAACAAAAATTATACTTTGACCGCTTCCAATTATTATTGCCTTTTTGTCATCAAAAAAAGCACATTCATATAAACCATAATTGTTTTTTAGTGGAAGTATAAATTCTTGTTCTTTGTTGTTTTCTCTTAAAATAAAACTTGAATTGGAAGTAGAAAATATTTCTTTGTTGTTATTTTTAGAATAACTCCAGATTAAGCCGGAATTAAATTCTTGTTTACACTTTATGCTTTTTACTGTTCCCTTTCCTCCGTGCTTTCCTCCAACAACAAGCCAATTATTATTTTTATCGTAATCTAAATCGTGGTATAAGCCTTTCCCCAAAGAAATTTTCTTTTGAAATTTTGTTGCACTTGTATTTAATGAATAGATAAATGATCTGTTGGGTTGATACACCAAAGCATTTATTTCATTTGATATTGGATCTACAGAGACGCTCCAAACCATTTGAATAGGATTAGAATACACTTGCTTCCAAGTTTTTCCTCTGTCTGTTGTTGCAAGAATAAAACCAAATGGAATAACTTTTAATGAATGTGCAATTTCAGATTTACCACCACAGATGTAAGCAGTTTTTTCGTCAACAATACACATACTGTAAAAACAAGAGTTTTCGTAGCCCTTTACTTGTAAAGTTTGCCATATTTTGTTTTTTAAATTGTATTGCAAAACATAGCCTTTGTCTGAACAAGCAATTACATTTTCATCATCCCATTTATCAATTTTATAAATGTCATTTCCTAGTGTGGGATTATTAAGTGTTTCAATGTTTCCTGTTCTATTTATTGTTTTTATTATTCCAAATTTCCCGGCTAAAATAAAATTATCATTGTTTACAGAAACCATGTCATAAAACGAAGAGTCGTTAGGAATTTTTCTATCGTTAATAATTGAAATTTCAGGGGTTCCTGCAGCTATTATTCTTGCCGATGATAAAACTATACAACATAAAATTTGGATACCCCTTAAAGTAAATTTCATTAAGTATTTATGTTTTGTTTCTTCGTTTTTAATTCTTTTTTGATGTGCTATCTGCTCGATGTTAAAATTGAATTATTAATTAAAATAATTGGATACAAATTTATTATAGAAAGCCAATATTGCAAGTTTATTTATTGAATTTGTAACCAACTCCTCGTATAGAGTGAAAATGCTTGGGCTCTTTTGGATTTTCTTCAAAGTATTTGCGGAGGTTTAGTATAAAATTATCAATGGTTCTTGCCGTAGGGTAAATTTCGTAGCCCCAAATTTCTTCTAAAATTGTATCTCTAGAAACTACTTCGTTCTCTTTGTCCACCAATAATTTTAACAATTGAACTTCTTTTTTTGAAAGCACAACTACCTCTGTGCTTGCCCCGCTTACCTCATAAGTTAAAAAATTAATTGTTTTGTTTCCTATGGTAATTATATCTGGTACACTATTTTTTACCGTTCCGGACGACGATCTTCTTAGCAATGATTGAACCCTCAATAAAAACTCTTCTAAATTAAATGGCTTGGTTATGTAATCGTCTGCCCCTGATTTTAATCCTTCTACTTTTTCCTGATTGCTTCCCTTTGCCGTGAGCATAATTATAGGCACGTGAGCATTTTCTAACCTAATATTTTTGCAAAGGGTTAATCCGTCTATGTGCGGAAGCATTAAGTCTAAAATTATTAAATCAAATTTTGCACTTTTAAAATACTTGTAACCCTGTTTTCCATCTACAGCCTGAATTACTTCATATCCTTCCATTTCAAGATTTAATGTAATGGCTTCTAAAAAATGACTTTCGTCTTCTACTAAGAGTATTCTCGGTTGGTTCAATGTTATTTAGATTTTTTATTAGTTATGGTACTTTTTCTATTTTTAATCAAGGTATTGTCTTTAACCCTTTTTTTTTCTTTTTTGTTGATTTTTCTTTCTCCGCGGCGAACTAATTTCTCCATTTTATCAAATCCACTTTCCAGTTCTTCAATTGTTGGTAATACTTTTTGAAGTTTCTTAGGAATAGACTGAGTTAGAGTGTAAGCAGAAACACCAATTGGATTTTTTACATTTCGTAATGCATACTCAGCAA
>CAIMMJ010000349.1 GCA_903842515.1 uncultured Bacteroidota bacterium
AACCTCAAACAAATCATTTTTGCTTAAAGTTTTGTCATAAACTTTTACCAATACATCTTTTTCATTTGTATTGTTGTTGCAAGACAGCAATGCAATACAAAGAGAACAAAAGATTAGCAATTTTATCATGTTATCAAAACAAAAGGTCTTGCTTTAAAAAAAAGCAAAACCTTTTAATAAATTTTTATTGAATTATTTTATTGAAGAAACTACAGCGTCATTAACTTCTACTTTGTATTTCTTTTTTAGTCCTTCCAACCATTCTTTTTCCAACACATTTTGATAATCGGCAGTTACTATTCCTCTGGCTTCGGATAGCGATTTGTTTTCGGGAGATAAAATTTTCTCTACGTTCACAAAAACAACTTGTTTGTTGATGTTCATATTTTCTGACATTCCAAGTTTTCCTGCAACTTTATCAACCCCTTCGTTTTCTCCTTTTGTGAATTTTCCGTGTTCAATTTTTAAATTCAATTGAGAATTTTTGTTGATCATGCTTAAGATATCTGCTTCTGTAAGTGGTTTTGCTGGTGGTTCTGGCTCACCTTTCTTTTTCTTTTTTACAGGTGGTGGTGGTGGATTTAACAAACTTTTAACTGCATTGGCAACTGAATCGTTTTTGCAGGTATAAACCACTGCTTCGGTTCTTTGCTCCCACATGTATTTTGATTTGTTTTGTTCGTAAAAGTTTTTTAAACCGCTTGTATCTTTAACTGCCATTGTCCACACTTTTTTATCTGTGAGATCAAACAACAAAATACCATCTCTGTATTCTTGCATTAACGCTCTGTATTCTGCATTTTTTGAAGGAATTTTTTGTTCTTCATAAGCCAAACATTTTTCAGAGACAAATGCGTTATACATGTCATCTATTAATACTTTAGTATCAATTTTTAATCGTTGCGATTGATGTGTTTCTAAGTATTTTGTAAAATCTTTTTGGGTAAATTGTTTGTCTCCCAATTTAAAAAGATTTTTAGTGAGTTTTGAAGCTTTGTCTGACTTCCAATTACCGGCAAAAAAAGTAGAATCTATTGTTGAAACAAATTCTGCTTTAGAATTTGCCGTTTCAGAAAAACCATACTCTTTTTTAATTTTTGAAATCATAGAATCTTTGCTTTTTTGAGAGCGAGAATCTTTTGCAATCTTTCCCTTTAATTCTGCTTTCATCTCCTCAAAAGTTCCCATTTCTTTTTTGCTTATTCTTTTAATTATATGCCAGCCATATTGAGTTAGAATTGGCTCAGAGTAAGCACCGTCTTTAGCTATCGCAAATGATGCTTTTTCAAACTCGGCAACCATTCTGCCTGTTCCAAAAGCAGGAAGCTCCCCTCCTCTTTTTGAGGAGCCTTTGTCGTCTGAAAACTGACTGGCTAAATCTGCAAAATTTTCTCCTGCTTTTAACTTGGTATAAATTTCATTTATTTTATTTCTTGCTGCAGCAGAATCAGTTGGATTCATTGCAGCGTTTGCTTTAACCATTATGTGAGCAACAGTAATTTGACCTTGAGCAGCTCTTTTGTCGGTAATTTTAATAATGTGATAACCAAATTTTGTTCTTATTGGAAGTGTTACATCATTTACTTTTGCATTGTAACAGGCACTTTCAAAAGGATAAACCATTTGCAAGGCAGAAAAATATCCTAAATCTCCGCCATTTTCTTTTGCAGATGGATCGTCGGATAGTTTTTTTGCTGCATCAGCAAAATTATCACCTTTTAAAATTTTGTTTCTGGTATCTATGGCTTTATTGTATGCAATTAAGGTATCTTTTGGCAGAGCATCTGCTTTGCAATTAACAAGAATATGTGAGGCTCTTATGTCTGTTTTAAGACGGTCATACGCTTCTTTTAATAATTGTTCATTTACTTCGTTGTCCACCAAATAAGGTTGAGCCAATTGTTTTCTATAGCCCTCCAATTCATTCCTAAAACTTTGTAAAGTGTCTAAACCTAGCTCTTCGGCCTCCTTTACTTTTAGCTTAAAGTTAATAAATAACTGCAGATAATCTTGAATGGCTTTTGCGTCTTTGGACGCTTCTTTGTTGTTTTTGTTATAAATGGCTAAAAACTCAGACTTTGTAACTGGTTTTCCTGCAATTGTCATTATTGTTGGATCTACAACTGCAATTTCTTTTTGAGATTTTGCTGATGGAGCAGCTTTTTTAGGTGCTTGAGAATAAACTGCTATAAAACTAACCAGCAGCGCAGAGGTTAAAAAACTTTTTTTATACATAAATATTTCTTTAAAAATCGTTCGCAAAATTAATAAAATTAAGGTGCAATAGTGAATCAATTAAAAACATGCAAAACACTGATTTTCAATGATTAACAATAATTAACAGCCAGCTATTTTTATTTTAGGTATCTAAAATCTTGATAATTTTTGATGCTTAACAAGGAGTTATAGATTAGCTTAATAACATTTTCTACGTCTTCTTTGTGCACAGTTTCTACTGTGGTGTGCATGTATTTAAGAGGCAAAGAAATTAATGCAGAAACAACACCGGCACCGTTATAGGCAAATGCATCTGTATCTGTTCCAGTTGCTCTTGAAACTGCTTGTCTTTGAAATGGAAGTTTATTTTGATCGGCAACTTTTTCAATTTGTTTGAGCAAATTGTTGTGCACAGCTGGCCCATAGGTAAGCACAGGACCTTTTCCACATGCTAAGTCTCCGTTAGCAATTTTATTGAGCATTGGAGTTTGTGTATCGTGGCAAACATCTGTAATTATTGCAACATTGGGTTTAATTTTTTGAACTATCATTTCGGCTCCTCTAAGTCCAACTTCTTCTTGCACAGAATTGATAACATATAAACCAAATGGTAATTTCTTTTTGTTTTCTTTTAGCATCCTGGCCACTTCTGCAATCATAAAACCTCCAATTCTATTGTCGAGTGCACGGCCAACAAAAAACTTTTCATTGAGTACCATAAACTCGTCTTGGTAAGTAATTACGCACCCCACATGAATTCCTAGTTTTTCTACTTCAGCTTTTGTACTACAGCCGCAATCTAAAAAGATGTTTCGCAAACTTGGAGCTTCTTCTTTGGCTGCATCTCTTGTGTGTATTGCTGGCCAACCAAAAATTGCAGGAACAATTCCTTTTGGAGTATGAATATTTACTCTTTTGCTGGGTGCAATTTGATGATCAGATCCACCGTTTCTTTTTAAGTAGATATAGCCATCGGGGGTGATGTAGCTTACAAACCAAGAAATTTCATCGGCATGAGCCTCTATTACTACTTTGTATTCTGCCTCTGGATTTATAACTCCCACAACTGTACCATACGTATCAACGATGTATTCGTCAATGTATGGTTTTAAATAGGACAACCACAATTTTTGTCCTTCGCTCTCAAAACCAGTAGGTGCTGCATTGTTGATGTATTTTTGAAGAAAATCGAGTGAATTTTGAGTTAAAATTGATTTTTGCTTTTCTTTTTTTGCCATTGTAAAATTTCGTTTAAATAAAAAAGTGTTTAACAACGGCAAATTAAAATATTATTTTGTTGCAAATGAAAGTTTTTTTTGGGTGTTAATTTTAAAATTTGAACACTATGAATACAAATTTGGATTCTTTTACTTTAAATTTGCCCAATGCACAAATACACAAAAATTGGAATTTTAGGAGGCGGTCAACTGGGCAAAATGCTTATTCAGGAGGGAATAAATTACCCCATAGAATTTTATGTTTTAGATCCAGATAAAGATTGTCCATGTTCAGAAATTTGCAAAAACTTTACCTGCGGAAGTTTTAATGACTTTGAATGTGTTGTAAATTTTGGAAAAGACTTGGATGTGTTAACTATTGAAATTGAAAACGTAAATACAGCTGCACTTTTTGAATTAAAAAAAATAGGAGTTAAAGTTTTTCCTGAACCTCAAGTTATTGAATTGATTAAAGACAAAGGTTTACAAAAGGATTTTTATAAAAAAAATAATTTTATTAGTTCGGAATTTGTTTACCTAGAAAATCCATCCCTTGAAACAAATCCTCCGTTTGCATTTCCATTTTTTCTAAAAATGAGAACCGGCGGATACGATGGTAAGGGAGTAAAAAAAATATATAATCAAAAAGATTATAACCATTCATTTAGCGTTGCAAGTATTGCTGAAGAGGATATAAAACCAATCAAAGAAATAGCAGTAATTGTTGCAAGAAATAGTTTAGGCGAAATTAAAAGTTTTCCTTCTGTAGAAAGTGTTTTTGTTCCAGAAGTTCATTTGGTAGATTATTTAAATTGCCCTGCAAACATTTCAAAATCTAAAGAAATAGAAGCTCAAGAAATTGCAAAAAATATTATTGAAGCTTTGGAAATGACTGGGATTTTGGCTGTTGAATTTTTTATTGACGACCAAGAAAATATTTGGATTAACGAGATTGCACCTAGGCCGCACAATTCTGGCCACCAAAGTATAGAAGCAAATACAACATCGCAATACGAACAACTAATTAGATGTTTGCTTGGCTTGCCTTTGGGCGATACTGATATTTTATTTAATTCAGCAATGGTAAACCTTCTAGGGCAAGAAAATTATCAAGGAGAAGTTGTCTATCAAGGCTTAGAAAAAGTGCTCTCCCAAAAAAATATATTTCTTCATTTATATGGAAAAAAAACAACAAAACCTTTCCGTAAAATGGGGCATGTTACCATTATAGGCAATTCAAAAGATGAAATTTCTCAAAAGGTTGAATTTGTTAAGGCAAATTTAAAAGTAATTTCAATTAAAAAAGTTGAAAATTAAGCAATTAAAGCTCCTTATACTCAATTTTGCAATAAGTGTTTAAAATATACGTTTACTAATGTGTATAAGGTAGAATGAAAATAAACTTACAAATTTTTAAGTATGTTTTAATTGATTATTTTTTGGCTGCCTTTGCTTGGGCATTCTTTTATTTTTATAGAAAGGCATACATTGAATTTGATTTACTTTTTCCGGTTGATTATTATTTTAGCGACAAAAAGTTTCTGCTAGGATTGATATTTATTCCAATTTTTTGGGTATGTATTTATGCACTATCCGGCAATTATTCTAACATATACAGGCGTTCTAGGTTAAAAGAATTTTTTCAAATGCTTACCATTACTTTCTTTGGGGTTTTGGTTTTATTTTTTGTATTATTAATTGATGATAAAGTTTATTCATACAAAACTTATTACAAGTCTATAGCGGCACTTTATGCTATTCATTTTTTGTTTACCTATCCTATTCGTTTATATATATCAACCAATATTGTAAAAAAAGTACACAATAGAATTATTGGTTACAATACATTACTGATAGGAAGCAACCAAAATGCATTAAATTTATTCGAAGAAATGCAAGGACAGCGTGTTTCATCCGGAAATAAATTTGTTGGTTTTGTTCACATCGAAAATAAAAATGGAAAAGGACATTTACTAAAAAATTATTTGCCTCACCTTGGTGAATTAATTGACTTAAAAAAAATTATTGAGGAAAAAGAAATTGAGGAAGTTATTATTGCCGTTGAATCTTGGGAACATGAGTTTTTAAAAAAGATTATAGATGAATTAGAAGGTGGAAGAGTAATTGTAAAAATAATTCCAGATGTTTATGATATTCTATCGGGCAGTGTTAAAATGACTTCTATTTTTGGTGCTCCCTTGATGGAAATTTCTGACCATTACATGCAACCTTGGCAAAAATTTTTAAAAAGGTTATTAGACATTGTTGTTTCTTGTATTTGTTTGGTTGTATTGTCTCCAATATACCTTATTACTGCAATTTTAGTGAGGGCTTCCAGTAAAGGACCAATATTTTATTCTCATGAAAGAATAGGTATTTATGGCAGGCCTTTTTTGATGTATAAATTTAGATCGATGTATGTGGACGCAGAAAAAAACGGTCCTTCATTGTCCAGCCAAAACGACCCCAGGATTACACCTTTTGGAAGTTTTATGAGAAAAGTAAGACTTGATGAATTGCCTCAATTTTACAATGTGCTAATTGGAGAAATGTCTTTGGTGGGGCCAAGGCCCGAGAGACAATTTTTTATTGACCAAATTGTAAAAACTGCACCACATTATAAACTATTGCACAAAATTAAACCAGGAATTACAAGTTGGGGACAAGTAAAATATGGCTATGCCGAAAATGTTTCGGAAATGATTGAGCGCCTAAAATATGATTTGCTCTACATAGAAAATATGTCGTTGATGGTAGATTTAAAAATTTTAATTTACACCGTTTTAATTGTAGTTCAAGGAAGAGGAAAATAGAAAGAGTTAAACAATATGTTTCTTTTTTTAATATTTTCACTAATCTACATCTAACGTAAAAACATAATGCACTCAATTAAATGAAAACTTTTTGGAAAAATTTAATTCTTAGGTCCAATTCAATCCAAAAGGATAAAGTAAAAAACATTTCTTCCTACAAATTAGCCAGAGGATACAGAAATTTAAGAATAAATTTAAAAAGAATTGTAAAAGATTTAATATTAATTGGTGCCGGAATATTCTCTGCTTCCTTTGGACTTAAAGGTTTTTTGCTCACAAATAATTTTATAGATGGTGGTGCCACCGGAATATCATTATTAATTTCGGCTACTACAAAAGTACAATTGCCAATTTTGCTTATTGTTGTCAATTTTCCATTTATCCTTTTAGGAAATAAAATTTTAGGCAAACAATTTGCATTAAAAACAACAGTAGCAATTATTTTTCTTGCTCTTTGTGTAGCCTTCGTAAATTTCCCAACCGTTACTAATGATAATTTATTGGTAGCTATTTTTGGTGGTTTTTTCCTTGGTGCAGGTATTGGTTTAGCTGTTAGAGGTGGCGCTGTAATAGACGGAACAGAAGTTCTTGCAATATTCCTCAGTAAGAAGTTTGGAACTACCATAGGTGATATAATTATCTTGATAAATGTTTTTATATTTTCGGCAGCAGCGTATTTTCTTTCTATAGAAATTGCTCTGTATTCTATGATTACTTATTTATCTGCTTCTAAAACCTTAGATTTTATTGTAGAAGGAATTGAAGAATACATAGGAGTTACCATTGTATCGTCTCACAGTGAAGAATTAAGACAAATGATTACATACGATTTAGGAAGAGGTGTAACCATTTATTCTGGTAAACGAGGATATGGAAAAAACGGTGAATCCAAGGAAGTAGAAATTATTTATACTGTGCTTACACGCTTGGAGCTAAATAAATTAAATGTTGAAATTCAAAAGATAGATTCAAACGCTTTTGTTGTTATGAATAGCGTTAAAGACACCAAAGGCGGCATGATAAAGAAAAGACCTTTAAAACATTAATGCACCATATCATTAGGCCCTTCCTATACTTTTTTCGCCAAATTTATTTTTAATTTTATCTAGCGCTTGGTACAGTTGCACCCTTTCTTGTGTGTCTTCAAACATATTTATTTGCTGTAGGCCCTGCACTAAATGACTGAATCTTATTCCAATAAGGCGTATAAGCAAGCGACGGTTGTATAGTTTTTTAAACAGCTCTTTGGATACATCAATAATAGTGTGGTCAAAAGCGGTGTAGGCAATTCGTTTTTGCATGGTAAATGTTTCAAAATTTGAGTACCTTATTTTTACTGTTATGCAAGAGGTAAGTTTTTCTTCTTGCCTCATTTTGTAGCAAAGCTCTTCGGTTAATTTTATTAGTATTCTTTCCATCATCAATACATCGGTACTGTCTTTTTCAAAAGTTGTTTCGCTGCTCAAGGATTTTCTTTCGCTGTAAGGTTCTACCGGAGATTGATCTATACCATTTGCTTTGAGCCAAAGAGATTTCCCATTTTCGCCCAGCACGTTTTGCATCATCTCTAACGGAATTTCGCTAAGCGTTTTTATGGTTGCAATTCCCATAGACCTTAATGTTTGAAAAGTTTTTGTGCCAATCATTGGAATTTTTTTGATGGAAAGTGGCCACAAAAAAGTTTGAACTTGTGGCTTAGGCACAAACAACTCTCCATTGGGCTTTCCTTCTGTGGTGGCTATTTTACTAACAG
The DNA here is from genome assembly GCA_903842515.1 of uncultured Bacteroidota bacterium. GTDB lineage: Bacteria > Bacteroidota > Bacteroidia > UBA4408 > UBA4408 > CAIMMJ01. Next base: position 8,001 of record CAIMMJ010000349.1, read on the forward strand.
TTTTATTTACCGACAAACCAAATGATATAGGCAAACCACTTTCTTTTATAATCTTTGTTCTTAGCTCTTGTGTCCATTTTAGGCATCCAAAAAATTTATCCATTCCGCTTACATCAATGTAATGTTCGTCTATACTTGCTTTTTCAAAAACAGGTGCCGAATCAGAAATAATTTCTGTTACCAAATTTGAATACTTGGTATATTGCTCGTAATCGCCTCTAATAAAAATTGCATTGGGGCAAAGTTCCTTGGCTGTTCTAATTGGCATACCCGAACTTACCCCATACTTTCGGGCTTCGTAGCTACAACTAGAAACCACTCCCCTGTTGGAACTGCCACCAATAATAATTGCTTGGTTATTTAGGCTACTGTTTAAAAGCCTTTCTACCGATACAAAAAACGAATCTAAATCTAGGTGCACTACTTGTCTATTTTCGTTGTATCCACCGTGGCGAAACAAATAAAATTCTTCTGTTATCATAAAATTGACATTTATAAAAACAAAATTATAGCTTATAACTATATTTAATTAATTAGTTAATAACTATTTTTTGTAGCTAGCAGGTAAAATAATTTGTTAATAAAACTAGAAGATGAACCTTAGCAGTAATTTATTAATTTTGAAGAATTAATGAAAAAGCAATTACTCTGTTTTAGTTTATTAATAATACTCATGGCATTGTTTTTCTCAAAAAGAACAGCGGCTCAGTGCATTGTTATTAATGAAATAATGGTAAATGCTACAACTGCAAATAGCGATGGAACAGGACCCAATGCAGGAGAATGGACAGAGCTGTATAATAATTGTAACACTCCAATAGACATAAGCTGTTGGGCATTTGGAGATGCTCAAGAATTTATTGCGTTTATACCACCCGGAACAGTAATACCACCAGGTGGCTTTTACATGATAGGTAGCTCTAATTCTGGGGTTCCGGTAGATTTAAATTTAGGAAGTTGTAATTGTGTTTACACTCAAGTAACCGTACCACCGGGAATTGAAATTGGAGTATTCACCAATGGTAACGAACAAGCAGTTTTACTAGATGATTTGGGAAACTATGTTGATGGGGTAATTTGGGGAGGCGGACAAACGCCAATGAATGCAAGTGGTTCTGACCCTTCAGGAAATTGTGGGTCTGCTACTTATAACATCAATGGAATAAGTGATTTTCCGTTAGGTAATCAGTTTCCTGCGCAGGGAGGATCATTTGAAGATTGCACCATGTCTAGAATTTGTGATGGTTCCTCTACATGGATTCAAACCTGTGCACCAAATAAAACTCCAGGTGCAAGCAACGGCACTCCGCCAACAGTAAGCTTTACATCAACCAGCCAAAGCTTGTGCGAGGGAACTTGCATCAACTTCAATCCTACATTTACCGGAATAATTACCGGGTGGAGTTGGACCTTTACAGGTGGAAATCCTGCAACATCGTTTGTGCAAAATCCAACCAATATTTGCTACAACATTGCGGGAAATTATAATGCTTCCGTAACCGTAACGTCTGCATGTGGAAACACCACCACCAATGTGCCAAACTACATAACCGTAAGCACTACGCCAATTCCCGTAATAGCAGGTGCACCTTCAGGTACGGTTTGCAACGGAACAAATGTAGTTTTATCCACCACAAGTTTATTTACAAACTATCAATGGAATTTAAACGGAGTAGCAATTGCAGGAGAAACTTCGCCAACCCTAAGCGTTAGTAGCTCCGGAAATTACACAGTTACGTGTTCAAACAATCCATTATGTGAGCAAACGTCATTAGCAGTAGTAGTAAATTTTTCTACCATTATATCTCCAACAATTACATCTGATGTTACAAATGTTTGTCCGGGGCAAAATGCAACATTTTCAACAACTGCGGGATATACACTTTATAACTTTTACGAAGGAACAAACCTAATACTTACAAATAGCACAGGAGTTTTTACGGCTTCAACAGCAGGGAATTTCTCTGTTCAAGTTTCAGACAATAATGGGTGCACTGCAACATCAAACACCATAACTATAACAGCAGGTAGTATAAATAGTACTATTGCAGCAAGCGGTAATACAGCCATCTGTCAAGGCTCAAGTGTTAATTTAAACGTAGCTACAGGCTATACAAGTTATCAATGGTACTTAGATGGGACAGTGATTACAGGAGAAACATCAAATAGCATTAATGCTGCCGCAGAAGGAAGTTACAATGTAGAAATAACCTATGGGAATTGTACGGCAACATCGGCGCAGATATTTGTAACGGTTATATTGGTAACGGTGCCAACTATTTCAACTTCAGATGGATTTGACTATTTTTGTTCAGGAAATTCACAGCAATTGCTGAGTTCAACTGTAGGTAATTTGCAATGGTATTTAAATGGAATAATCCTTACCGGGGAAACCTCAAACAACTTATTTATTAATCAATCCGGAAATTACACAGTAACCTTAACAGAAACAAATGGATGCACTGCATCAAGTTCTTTGTTTATTAATGAAGTACCTTCGCCGGCACCACTAATTAACGAGGGAAGTTCGGTACAATTCTGTGCAAATTCTGGCGCCAGTATTAATTTAGACCAAAACTATTTAAATGTGCAATGGTATTTAAATAATTTTCCAATAGTAAATGGCACTGGAAACTCTTTAAATATTACCAGCTCCGGAACCTATTATGCAATTGTTGCTGATGCTAATTTTTGTACAGGTAATACCGCTACAATTAATGTAACAATAAATCAAAATCCAATAGTATCATTAAGTAGCCCAATACCAGCAGCAATTTGCAGTGGACAAAGCATAACACTAACTACCCAAAGCGGCTATGTGAGTTACAATTGGTTTTTAAATGGAAATTCTTTGGTAACAAATAATTCTCCCTCCTTTTCGGCTAATTTATTTGGTACTTATTATGTTATTGTTACGGATAATAATGGCTGCACGGGCACAACAAATAATATAGCTATTAGTGACGCAAATACATCAAATTTTAATATTACGTCATCTACAGGTATATTTAATTTTTGCCCTGGAACAAGTTTAAACTTAAACGCTAATCCTACAGGAGGATTTTCGCAATTTACTTGGTTCAGAAACAATGTACTTTTGCCCGGTACCAATAATGTAAATACAATAAATGTAAGCACTGCTGGATGGTATAAAGTATCAGGAACAGGATTAGGTGGATGCAATGCTAAAGATTCTGTAGAAGTTTTTGAATACGTTATCACAACACCGGTTATTTCTGCGCCACAAAACGAAATTTGTGAAGGAGGAAACTCAGTATTGATTACAACAAATTCTCTTGGAGCAAACTACAGTTGGAATTATAATTCTTTGCCTGTTTCTTCGGGAACGCAATCATTTTTTTACGCTACCTCTCCAGGAAATTACAATGTAATTGTTACTTTCTCTAATGGTTGCAGTGCCAGTTCAAATACAATTTTGCTTAATGAGGGAACGCCTCCTGTTTTCTCACTCACGGCCACTCCAAATGCTTTTGCATGCTCAGGAGATCCAATCTTACTTTCGGCACAAACCAATGTACAAAATGTAGTTTGGTCAAGCGGAGAAACAAATAGAGAGATATTTATTTTTACTTCGGGCAATTATATGGCAACGGCAATTGATAACATTGGGTGCAAATCAACAGAAAGCATAACAGTAACATTTAGCGAATTACCTAAAGTTGACGCAGGTCCAGACAATAAAGCAAGCTGTTTTACTAATCCAATAATTGAAGGCAAGGCAGAAGGAAATTATTATTGGAGTATAAACGGTATTGACATTGGCGAAGAAGATCTAAAATTTGAATTCATAACAGATAAAACGCAAACTCTTGTATTGCATGCAATAAAAGATGGATGTGCCACAACAGATTCTGTTGAGATAAAATTTGAAACTTGCAATAATCTATTTGTACCAAATAGCTTTACTCCAAATAATGACAATAAAAACGACATTTTTGTTCCGGTAGGCAAAGATATTTCTGCATTTAAAATGATAATTTTTAATAGGTTTGGCGAAGAGATTTTTAACTCCACTGATATAAACAACGGCTGGGATGGAACTTACAA
>CAIMMJ010000350.1 GCA_903842515.1 uncultured Bacteroidota bacterium
GAATATCTTGGGGTATTACGCTGTTGATTACAATGATCCTGGTAATTTCATATACATTGCTAATAATACGAGTACGCTTAACTACAAAGAAGGGAGTACATGGAACTTTAAAGGATTGTTGCTTTTATATTTCAGGTATTTCTATGAAATTATCCAGACAAATTGATTGTGCAACTTACTTTGCAAACGAAGAAATTATTGATAATCCTTGCTCCAACTTTTGGTTCGACCATGAAGGATACGGCATTATTAAGGAAGCGGGATATTTGAACACCAATTTATTTCTTGAAAAAACAAAGGAATATTTGTGCCATAATAATTCCTTTTTGGAAAAACAATTTAGTGAACTGGACCTAGATTTTAGAGGAGATAATTTAAAATACGACAATATAATTTTTGATGAAGTTATATTTTGTCAAGGTTATTATTCTAAACAAAATTTATTTTTCCCTGAACAATTTTTCAAGGCAGTAAAAGGACAAATTTTAACCATTGAAATTCCAAATTACACATCAGAATATTTAATTTCTAAAGGAATGTATATTGTTCCCACTGCTAATAATTTGTTTAAGGTTGGGGCTACTTATGAATGGGATGAATTGGATGAGATCCCTACACAAAAAGGAAGACAATTATTGGAGATTGAACTCAGGCAAATTCTTAAAACAGAATATAAAATTGTAGATCAATTTGCAGGTGTAAGGCCAGCAAGTATAGATAGAAAACCTGTTTTAGGAAAAAGCAAATTGCATAAGAACATCCATATTTTTAATGGATTAGGCACAAGAGGCGTAATACTTGCACCTTGGCTAGCACACCATTTATATATAAGCATTATCCAAGAAAGTGAAATTGATTTAGAATGTAATATTTCCAGATTTAGAAATAGAAAAAATTAAAAACATCTTAATTTTTTCTGATTTTACATTAAAAGAAATTGGAATGTTATCTTTGTATTAACAATAAAAATAAAAATATGGCATTGGTAGGTTCTATCTTATCAAAAGTAGTTGACATAAAAAAATCCATTCCGGCAATTAAAATATTGAGGAATAGTCAGAAAACACAGAAAAAACAATTACTTAAACATCTAAGAATAGCACGAAGTACTGAGTTTGGCAAACACTATAGATTTGACGATATTTTCTTTTCCAAAGACCCTGTTAGATCATTTCAAAATAGCATACCAATACACGATTACAATAAAATGTTTGACGAATGGTGGTTTAAATGTTTACAAAACGAAAGTGATGTGTGTTGGCCAGGAAAAGTAAAGTATTTTGCTTTAAGTAGTGGCACCTCAGGGGCATCTAGCAAACATATTCCGCTTACCAAAGAAATGATAAGAAGCATTAAAAGAACAAGCATAAAACAAATATTGTCTTTGTCTAATTACGAGTTGCCCGAAGCCTGCTTAAACAGAGGATATTTGATGGTAGGTGGAAGCACACATTTGGTGCACATGGGAGATTATTACGAAGGAGATTTAAGTGGCATAACTGCAAGTAAAATACCTTCATGGTTTCAATATTTTTATAAACCAGGAAAAGAAATTGCCAAGGAAAGAGATTGGCCAACAAAAATACAAATGATTGTGGATTCTGCACCGCAATGGGACATAAGTATTTTAGTAGGTGTTCCTGCATGGATTCAAATAATAATTGAGAGAATATTAGAAAAATACAATCTAAAAACCATACACGATTTATGGCCAAATCTGAAAATTTTTGTACACGGAGGTGTAGCCTTTACGCCTTACAAAAAAGGATTTGAAAGATTGATGGGCAAGGAAATGATTTACATTGAAAACTATTTGGCTTCAGAGGGTTTTATTGCCTATACCAACCGACCCAATGCTCAAGGAATGATGCTTTCGTTGAACAGTGGCATTTTTTATGAATTCGTTCCTTTTAATGAAGAAAATTTTGAATCGGATGGCTCCATAAAATCTACTGCTCAAGCTATTAGTTTGGTAGAGGTAGAAGAAGGAAAAGAATATGCAATTTTGCTTTCTACCAACGCAGGAGCTTGGCGTTATTTAATTGGAGATACCGTAAAATTTACGTCAAAAGAAAACAACGAAATTATTATCACAGGAAGAACCAAACATTTCTTGAGTTTAGTTGGCGAACATTTATCCGTAGATAATATGAATTCTGCAATTGCAAAATTATCCAGTGATTTTAACATTGAAATACCAGAATTTACTGTTTCCGGGGTTAAACATGAAAACCTATTTGGTCACAACTGGTATTTAGGCATTAATGGAGATCATCAACTTGAAAATGAAACAGCTAAAAAAGTTATAGATGAATTTTTAATGCAGATCAACGACGATTATAAGGTGGAAAGGGCTGCAGCACTAAAAAATATTGAAGTAAAAATAATTAATAGTTCAAAATTTATTGATTGGCTAAAATCAAAAGGGAAAGAAGGCGGACAAAATAAATTTCCCCGTGTTTTAAACGAACAACAATTGATAGATTGGGAAGAATTTATTAATAGATAATTAAAAATGATTCATGCCATTTCTCAAGGAATAATTCTTGGATTAATTTTAAGTGCCCTTATTGGTCCTGTTTTTTTTCTGTTAATAAAAACCAGTATGAACAATGGTTTTAAAGCAGCTCTAACAATGGAGTTTGGAATAATTAGCAGCGATGCATTCTGCATTTTTCTTTCTTACATAGGGTTGGCAAATATTTTTAATAACCCAATCTACAAAAGCTATTTTATTATTGTTGGCTCTAGTGTATTAATGCTATTTGGAATAACAACATTTTTGTCGCACAAAAAGATAAATTCAGAAAGTGAGCTTCCAAAAATTTCGAATACAAAGCTAATTCTAAAAGGATTTTTCTTTAACCTAACCAATCCATCTGTTATATTTTTTTGGATAGGAACTGTAGGACTAGCAGTAACTCAATTTTCCAACAGCACCAGCAAAATAATTGCATATTTTTTATCAACCTTGATAACAGTTTTTGCAATAGATTTATTAAAGGCATATTCTGCAAAAGCAATCAATGAAAAAATTAATAACTATACTTTAGGCATAATTACCAAAATAGCTGGCATTGGAATATTTTTATTTGGTGTTCATCTAATTATTGATTTTTACTTTATAAAATAATTAGTTTTTTAACGTTCTATTTAACCAATCAAAGAAAACTCTATTCCATAAAATAGAATTCTGCGGTTTTAAAACCCAGTGTCCTTCATCTGGAATATACAAAAATCTACTTGGAATATTTTTTAGTTGTGCAACACCAAAAGCTTGCATTCCCTCTGATATTGGAACTCTAAAATCCTTTTCATTGTGAATAACTAAAATGGGGGTGTCCCAATTTTTCACAAATTTATGTGGAGAGTTTTTCATAAATCCCAATTCATTTTCTTTTTCCCAATAGGGCTTTCCAATGTCATGATTAGAAAAAAACATTTCATCCGTCATTGTATACCAACTCTCTAGATTAAACAATCCGCAATGAGCAATAAATGTTTTAAATCGTTTATTATGATTTCCTGCCATAAAATAAACACTGTAACCACCATAACTTGCACCCACAGCACCTAATTTATTTTTGTTTATATATGTTCTTTTTGAAATACTATCAATGGCAGAATAATAATCATTAATGGCTTGTCCACCCCAATTTTGGGCAATATCATCGTTCCATTTTCTCCCAAAACCGGGCAACCCTCTCCTATTTGGTGCAACAACAATATAATCATTTGCAGCCATTAATTGAAAATTCCAACGGTAAGAA
>CAIMMJ010000351.1 GCA_903842515.1 uncultured Bacteroidota bacterium
TCCTCAAAGTTAAATTCTCGCTTTGTTTGGATCATTTATACAAAGAACTAGTAATAACAGATTTTTTAATTAACTAAAAACATGAAATCTTAAAAAAAAAACCACTTTGCAAGTGCAAAATGGTGTATTTAAATTATTCTGTATCATCGAAGTCATAGACTTCTATTTATTTTTTCTTTAAGTCTGAAGACTTAAAGTAACTGCGGTTAAATTCTCGCTTTGTTTGGATCATTTATACAAAGAACTAGTAATCACAGATTTTTTACTTATCTAAAACATAAAGTCTTAAAAAAAACCACTTTGCAAGTGCAAAATGGTTTTAATACTTAGTGGAGCCGGAGGGATTCGAACCCTCGTCCAAACAAAGCTTAACTAAGCTTTCTACACGCTTAGCAAAATTTTGATTTTCATCTAAAGTAAGGCAGTTTTGCAAGCCTATCCAATAGCTTAGTTGCTAAAGTTTCGCAAAAGCCAGCAACATCACTTTTACTATTCTGCATTTTCGATACTTCTGATGATAACGCCGCAGACAGGCTTTATCGGAAGTAAAGGCTATTTAATTCTTGGAATTAAGCAGCCAAAGCGTAGTTAGACTCGCCATATAAAAGGGTTGAGAATTGAGATTATCGAGCCACTTTCACAAAGCTCGGCGTGCTTACCTACCTGAACATTTGCTGTCAAAAACCGGTCGGCCCCTTTTTTATTTCTACAAAAGTACAAATAATCTTGCCAGAAATAGAATCAGATTTTACCTTTGAAAAATGTTGATCAAAAATTTCTTATCAGCCTTATTTTTTTATTTGGTTATAAAGCCACTTTCGCTTTTGCCCTTGCCTATATTATATGGCTTTTCTACTGGGCTTTTTTATATAACTTATTATCTTTTTCCTTACAGAAAAAAAGTTGTGCTAGAAAATTTAAAATTTGCATTTCCTAATTTAAGTCAAAATGACAGGAATGCCATAGCAAAAAAATTCTTCAGGCATTTTATTGATTTACTAATTGAAACCATAAAAGTTTTTAGCATTTCTGAAGATGAATTTAAACAAAGAGTAAAAGTTGCAAATCCTGATTTTGCAAAGCCATTTGAAGAAAAAAATCAAAGTATAATTATTATGGCAGGTCATACCGCCAATTGGGAATGGCTGGCACTTCAATTTCACCAAATGGGAGATTGGAAAGGAATGGGAATTTACAAACAATTAAGCAACAAGTATTTCGATAAGTTAATGGTAGAAAGCAGAGGAAGATTTGGAATTGAATTGTGCTCTACAAAAAATGTTTCTAATTATTTTGAAACACACCTCAACGAAAGAATTGCTTATGGATTTTTGGCAGATCAAAATCCAAGAGATAAAAATAATGCCTATTGGATAGATTTTTTTGGTGTTAAAGTTCCATGGGCAATGGGTGCAGAAAAATATGCCAGGCAATACAATATGCCAGTTTTGTATGGCGATAGTATAAAAATAAGCCGAGGTTATTACAAATTGGAATATTCTTTAATCACCAATAATCCAAGTGAATTGGCAGAAGGAGAAATTACAAAA
>CAIMMJ010000352.1 GCA_903842515.1 uncultured Bacteroidota bacterium
ATAAAATGTGTCTCCGGGTTTTACAATTATAAATTTTAACTTATTGAATTTTAAAACCGGTTTAATTTCCGCTTTTAATGTTACATGTTCGGGTTTTATAGTTTTTGAGGTTAGTACTTGCAGCTTATCATATTCATACAATCGGTGTCTCTCAATTAACACAATTAATTCTTCTGCATAAGTTGGTAAAGTTGCGTAACCTGCAAGTTTTAATCCTCTTGCCCATGATTTGTAATCTGTTGTTGGTAGCTCAAATAAAAAAGAATAACGAGATCGTGTTTTTAAAAATAAGGAATGATCTTTATACGAATCAGCAACCCGTTCGTATTTACGAAAGCATTCGTTTTCTGTATCATCATCCATAATATAACTCGGCCCACTCCACTCTTTATGGCATTTAATTCCGAAATGATTATTGGCGTAAACAGATAATGCGCTATTTCCATTCCCACTTTCTAATAAGCCTTGTGCAAGGGTTATGCTTGCAGGAATGCCTTGAGAAAGCATTTCGTTGATGGCAACTTCTTTATATTGAAGAATGTATTCTTGTGGTGTATTTTTAATTTCAGAAGGTTGCGATAACACATTAGTAACTGTCAAAAAAAATGACAAAGAAAATAAGTGCAATACAACCCATTTAATCATGCAACTAAAGTTAGTGGTGCATTAAGCAGTTTTTTAGTTGAAATAAGGATATTATAAACACCGAATTGTTGAACGTCATCTATTTTTTTATAAAAAATGTTTGGAAACTTTTGATACATTAAAAGTTTCCTTAGTTTTGTGTCCGAATTTAAAAATGTCTCAAGAAGTTAAAATATTGTCTGGTGCCCAGGAATTGTTTTTTAAACTGGGGGTGAAATCTGTTACCATGGATGATATTGCAAAGCACATTGGTGTAAGTAAAAAAACAATTTATTTGCATTACAAAGACAAAGACGAATTGGTGCATTGTCTTATGAAAGATCATTTCAAGCGAGATGAGGAGAACTTTACTTGCATTTTTAATGAATCAGTCAATATTGTTGAAGAAGTGTTTAAGGTAATGAAAAGCATGACAGAACGATTGAGTAAAATTAATCCCTTGCTTATTTATGAATTGCAGAAATACTATCCTAATTCATGGAGTTTGATGAAGGAATTTAAGGATAAGTTTGTGATGGGGAGAGTTGAAGAATCAATTGAAAAAGGGAAACAAGATGGAATTGTTCGAGAAGACGCTAACGCAAAAATTTTAGCACGTTTACGTATGGAAGAAGTTGAAATGGCTTTTAATCCTACTGTTTATCCACCTGATAAATTTAATGTGTTGAATGTGCAATTAACATTAACAGAACATTTTTTATATGGAATTTGCACGTTGAAAGGACATAAATTAATTAATAAATACAAAGGACTAAAAGAAATATAATTAAACATCATTTAAATGATTATGGAAATAGACAACAGTAAGAAAAATAAAGTATTCACTACAATTATTTTGTTGTGTTTTAGTTTTATTAATGCGTTTAGCCAAAAAACAGATAATGCATCAACAGGTAATGAATTTACTTTGCAATCTGCAATTGATTATGCAACCAAACACAATGGAAATTATTTGAATGCGGAATTGGATAAAAAAATTGCGGATTACAGAAACAAAGAAGTTATTGGTTTGGGCTTACCACAAATTAGCGGAAGTTTTGATATTAAAGATTACGTAGAATTACCAACTTCATTATTGCCAGGTCAGTTTTTTGGTGCTCCTGCCGGAACATTCATCCCTGTTCGTTTTGGTACGCAATGGAATGCCTCTGCTGGTATTTCTGTTTCGCAACTTATTTTCAGCAGTGATTATTTGGTAGGATTACAGGCTGCAAAAGAATTTAAATTGCTTTCTGAAAAATCATTAACCAGAACCAAAATTGAAACCGTTGTAAATGTTTCAAAAGCATATTACTCTGTTTTGGTGAATCGCGAAAAAATTAAAACACTTGATGCAAACATTGAACGAATAAGAAAAATATTTGATGACACAAAAGCATTGAATAAGGCAGGTTTTGTAGAGAAATTGGATGTTGACCGCTTAGAATTAACCTATAACAATTTACTAACAGAAAAAGAAAAAGTTGACCGATTAATCGGTTTATCCGAAACACTTTTGAAATTCCAAATGGGTTATCCAATTCAGGACCCCATTACATTAAGTGATGGATTAAAAGCAGAGCAGTTTCAGGATATTAGTTCAGGAGATAGCAAACCAAATTATTCATCCCGTCCGGAATTTATGTTGCTAGAATCGCAACAAAAAATTAACGAATTGGATTTAAAACGCTATAAACTACAACATCTACCATCTTTATTTGCATATGGAGCTTATCAACGTAATGCACAGCGAACAAAATTCGACTTGTTTGATACGAAACAAGAATGGTTCCCAATAGGTTTAATAGGAGCAACACTTAATGTGCCTATTTTTAACGGTGGTCAAAAATATTATCGCATACAGCAAGCTAAAATTAATTTATTGAAAACAAGCAACACGATGACTGTGCTAAAATCAGCCATTGATATGGAAACCACGGCTGCAGGAGTTGCTTATAAAAATGCATTTGTGAGTTTGCAAACTCAACAAAAAAACAAAGAATTGGCAAAATCAATTTTTGATACTTCCAAGAAAAAATACGAAGCAGGCGTTGGTTCAAGTATAGAAATATTAAATGCCGAAACATCACTTAAAGAAGCAGAAACAAATTATTTAAGCGCAGTGTACGATTTAATTATTGCAAAAATAGATTTGGATAAAGCACAAGGAAATTTGAAGTAAAGAGATGCCTTTAACAAAGAAGACAAGAAACTTAATCGTAGAGTTGAAATCATCGAAAAGGAGAAACATTGATGCGTAAGGTAACAAGTTTGTTTATTGCACTTTGGCTGGTCGTAGCTGTTGCCACTGGTTGTTTTGCCGCAGGCCCATCTGCAACAGAAATCGAGGCCAAATTTGGCAAGTTGCTGCGTAACACCAAGGTAGGCTCTGTTAAAGCGTCCCCTGTTCAAGGGTTGTACGAAGTTATCGCTGGGCCAAACGTGTTTTACTACTCCCCTGCAGGAGCAGGTCACCTGGTCTTTGGTCAGATCGTTGACAAAGACGGCAAGAACCTTACTGCGGAGGTACAGGGTCAAATTCGGGCCGAGTATCAAAAGCTTCAAGAAAAGAGATCTGTTGAAATACTGAAAACCCTGCCTTTGGACAAGGCTGTGAAGATCGGCAATGGCCCAAACACCATC
>CAIMMJ010000353.1 GCA_903842515.1 uncultured Bacteroidota bacterium
CAAAAAGAGGAAGGGCCTATGTGATTTATGCGAATGGTAAATCTAAAAGAACAATGCACTTTGGATTATTCAGAATCAACCCTACCATTAAACCAGGTGCGGAAGTGGTATTGCCAGAAACCGATGTGAAAAAAGAAAAGGCATTAACAAGTATTATTCAGTTTACAACGGTACTTGCACAAATTGGATCGGTATTAGCCACATTAGCTATCTTAAATAGATAATATGAGTAACATAATAGATCAACAACAGCAAATAGACAACGACGAGATTTCTTTAAAGGAATTGATTGGAAAAATAAAGGAGTGGATAGCGTATTTAAAAACACAGTGGAAACTCATTATTGGTATTGCGGCTTTAGGCGGTATTATAGGATTTGTGTATGCTAGTTTTCAAAAACCATCTTACCTGGCAACGACGACTTTTGTGTTGGAAGAAGATAAAGGTGGCGGAGGCTTAGGCGGCGCGATGGGATTAGCTAGTAGTTTTGGTTTTGATTTAGGCGGTGGTGGAGGAGGTTTGTTTACAAGTTCGAATATTATAGAGCTAATGAAGAGCCGTTTGGTAGTAGAGAAAACATTATTGAATCCTGTGCAAATAGCTGGTAAGGAAATAAGTTTAGCAGATTATTATATTCAGATTAATGAACTAAAAAAAGGTTGGGCAAAAAAACCTAACCTTGCGAATATTAATTTTCCAGTAAATGCTGACCGAACAAAATTTAATTTAGAGCAGGATTCAATATTGCAAACTATTTCTGCAGGATTGACTAAAAATAATTTGGTGATTGCGCAGAAGGACAAAAAAGTGAGCATTATAAGTTTGACAGTTAAAACTGAAAGTGAATTATTTTCAAAATTATTTTGCGAGCAATTGTTAAAAGAAACTTCCGATTTTTACATTGAAACAAAAAGTAAAAAATCGAGATTGAATGTAGACATTTTACAACGCCAGGCAGATAGCATAAGAGCAGAATTAAATGGTGCCATTACAGGTGTTGCTACAGCAAGTGATAATGTGTACAATTTGAACCCAGCGTTTAATGTAAAACGCACGCCAAGCACAAGACGCCAGGTAGACGTTCAAGCGAATACAGCTATATTGACTCAGTTAGTTGCGCAGTTGGAATTGTCTAAAGTAAGTTTAAGAAAAGAAACACCATTGGTTCAATTAATAGATCGCCCTATCTTACCTTTAGAAAAAGAAAAATTAGGCAGGTTAAAATCACTAGTATTAGGGGGTTTCTTAGCAGGATTTTTAACTGTGTTGTACTTAGTTTTTGGACAGCTGTATAGGAAGATGATAGCGTAGAAAATGATTAGTGTGGTATGCACTAATTTTGAGTATTTACAATCTAGCACCCACATGTTTGATTTTTTGTTTATGGGTTATCGGAAACGGTTGAAAAACAGCTTAAATGTGCGCAGTTTTGTGCGTTATTTTAAAGAATAATATATGAAAATAATGAAAGAAAAAAAAATTGCAGTAATTGGATTAGGGTATGTAGGTTTACCATTAGCGGTTGAATTTGGAAAGAAATTTTCAACTTTGGGATTTGATATTAATCAAAAAAGAATTAGCGAATTAAGTGAAGGGTATGATAGAACATTAGAATCAAACAAAGAAGAGATTGAAGCCTCTAAGGGCTTGTCTTTTTCATCTAATATTCAAGATTTGCCAAACTACAATATTTTTATAGTTACTGTCCCTACTCCAATTGACCAATTCAAAGCCCCGGATTTAACTCCATTGCTTAAAGCATCTGAAATGTTAGGAAAGATATTGAAAAAGGGAGATATTGTAATTTATGAAAGTAC
>CAIMMJ010000354.1 GCA_903842515.1 uncultured Bacteroidota bacterium
CTATAAATCCTTTGGGTAAAACAATCCTAAAATGATAAAAAGATAAAAGAATATATTTCATATTTAAAAAATGGAATCTAATTTATTTTTGTTGAACTCTAAGGGCTTGGCCTCACAAAAAAAATAACGAAATCATGAAAAAATTCATAATTCTTATCGGCTTAAATATATTGGTGCTAACAACTTTTGCTCAAACAGATATTTACGATAGCATTTATTATGGTAGTGTTTGGAGAAAGTTTAACGTACATTTACCTACAGGTTATAGTTCTAAAATAAATTATCCATTAATATTGGGTTTTCATGGAGGCCAACAAGCTGCAACAAGTTCTCAGGGGTGGACAGTATTTGCCTATCAAAGTAAACTTTCGGAAAAAGCAGACAATTCTGGTTTTATTGTGGTTTATCCTGAGGGATTGGTTTTTAATCAAAATAGATCATGGAATGCAGGTAATTGTTGTCCACCGGCTATGAATCAGAATGTTGACGATGTAGGCTTTGTTGATAATTTATTAGATACATTATTCCTTAATTATTCAATAGATACTGCACGAGTTTATGCAACAGGTTCATCCAACGGTGGTATGTTATGCTACAGGTTAGCATGCGAATTAAGTCATCGGTTGGCTGCAATAGCAGCAAATGCCTGTTCACACATGTATTATCCTTGTAATCCCACAAACAAAATTCCTTTAATTAACTTTCATTCTAAAGTTGATCCAATTGTTTTTTACACGGGCGGTATGGGCGGTGCTCCCCAGTTGTCTTCTATTTATTTCCCGGCTCAAGACAGCACATTGAATTTATGGAAACACAAAAACAATTGCCAGTTAGTAGACACGCTAATAAATGGAAATGGAACAAATTACGACTTCATAAAAATACACAATTGTTCCTGCAACATAGAAATTCATCATTATGCCACTACAGATGGCAGTCATAGTTGGCCAGGCGGAAATCCAAACAATAATCCAGTTTCAACTCAGATTAACGCAACTGACTTGCTGTGGTCGTTTTTCCAAAATTATACATTAGGTTGTTTAACAACGGAAACTGAAAACACAATCGAAAGAAACTTTAAAATCGGAGCATTCCCTAATCCATTTTCAAATAAAATAGAACCAATAAATACAACACAAAATGAGGTTTTTACGCTTATAAATTATTGGGGTAATGTTATCTGGACTGGTAAAAATATTGAGCAGCAAAATTTTTCATACCTGCCCAATGGTCTATATTTACTAAGAATTAACAATAGCATTATTAAACTATTGAAACAATAATTGAGCTCAATCATTGTATGTGGCTTATTACCCCAAAAAGGGTTTACTATTTAAACTTTTTCAGTTACATGAATTTGTTTTGCTTTGCCAGGCACTTACTGATTTTAGTTGAATATATAGATTTCCACTAACAATCAAAAGTTAAAGCCCTTTTTGTTAATTGAGGTAAAAAAAATAACATCACTTTAGTGTTTACACTTACAAAATAATTAATCCATAAAGTATGTTACATTTGTAAAAAATCAACCAAAATTAAAAATGAAGAGTAGTATTGTAGTAGTTATCGCACTAATAGTTTTATGTTGTTCATGCAAGAAAAGTGTTACAGGTGAATATTCAGGCACAGCATCAGTTACCACAGGTTTGGCCTCAACAACAACAGAGAACTTATACTCAAAAGGCATTAGAGTTTCCGGTCTTGGCTCAATAACTGCAACTGACGGCACAATTTGGACAGTACCGGCCGAAGTAAATTTTACTAACACAAATTTCCCTACAGCCTCTGATTTATATAATCCTGATGGCAATACATACGAGAATAGCACTGCAGCACTTGCAGCATTTAATCCATCTAATGTTATTGAAATAGACGCAGCAGGTGAAATAATTACTGCTTACATATTTGCCGATAATTATTTTGAACTATACATTAATGGGGTTTCAGTTGGTAAAGATGCAATCCCTTTTACCGACTTTAATTCTAGTATCGTTAAATTTAAAGTATTAAAACCATTTTCTATTGCCATGAAATTGGTTGACTGGGAAGAAAGATTGGGTTTAGGTTGCGAAAAAAACAAATTAAAAAAATATCATCCCGGTGATGGTGGCATGGTTGCAGTTTTTAAAGATGCTGCTGGCAACATAGTTTGCAAAACCGATGCAGATTGGAAAGCACAGACTTTTTATGTTGCACCTGTAAAGGATTTTAGTTGCGTTACAGAAAATGGAACAACAAGAAATTCTTCAACCTGCAATACAAGTGACGTTAGAAATGGAGCAGGTTATGCTGCTTTGCATTGGAAAGTTCCCGCTGATTGGATGAATAAAACTTTTGATGATTCTTCATGGCCTAATGCTACAACTTACAGTAATTCTACAATTGGTGTTGATGGCAAAAGTGCCTTCACAAACTTTACCGATGTTTTTGACGATGCTAATAACGACGCTCAATTTATATGGTCAACGAATGTTATTTTAGACAATGAAGTTATTGTAAGAAAAATAGTGCAATAAAAATCAAAATAAATTTAAATTTAAATTGTTGCAATAGGAACACAACCTCAAATTTATGATAATGACATTAAAAGGCTAATCTGCTAAAGACAGTAAGCCAAATTGGCATTTTAGTGAAAGAAGGTTTAAAAATTAATTTTCGCTGCTTAGAACAAAAACAAGAGTAATAAACACCTCACAAATGCAAATTTAAACATCTTATTTGGGAGTTTAATTTTAAATAAATTCAAAAAAAAATAACAATGAAAATTGCGTTTGAAATCTCATTTATTTCTATTTATTTTTTAGTTTTTATCTAAATATAAATTGGTATTTTTATAAAAAAATTGTTCTAAACTGTAAATAAGAAAAATAGTTCAACTTCTTTTCTCCTCCTATTAATTGTGATTTTGCCATACAATTAACAACAAAAAAAATGACAAAAAAGAAAACAATTACAAACAAAATTATAAGTAGTTGGAAAAAACTTGGTCCAGGTTTAGTAACTGGTGCCAGCGACGATGATCCCTCTGGAATTGCAACATATTCTCAAGCAGGTGCTGCATTTGGTCTTGCTACTCTTTGGACGGCAATTATTGCTTTTCCATTAATGGCCTCCATACAGCAAATGTGTGCAAGAATTGGCTTGGTAACCTCTCAAGGTTTAACAGGAACGCTTAAAAAACACTATCCAAAACCTATTTTATATCTGATGCTGTTGTTTAGTTTTCCTGCAATTGTTATGAATATTGGTGCCGACATTGCTGGAATGGGAGCTGTTGGCAATATGCTTTTTCCTTCTGTTGACGCTAATTTTTTTAGTGTTCTTTTTACTATTATTCTCCTTGGTTTAATAATTTTTCTGCCTTATCAAAAAATTGCATCAGTTCTAAAGTATTTATGCATAGTAATGTTGGTGTATTTTATTGTTCCTTTTTTGTACAAACAAGATTTTAAGAACATTATTAAGGCAACAGTTATTCCAACTATTAAGTTTAATAAGGACTTTATTGCAATAATCGTAGGCATACTTGGTACCACCATTTCACCCTATCTTTTTTTTTGGCAAGCATCAGTAGAAGTAGAAGAAATGAAGAACAAGAAAAGGCATTTAGTAGTAAATAAAAAAATAATTCATGAAATAAACCAAGATGTAGATTTTGGAATGACAGTTTCTGGATTTGTTATGTATTTTATAATCCTTACTACCGGAACTGTTTTATATAATGGTGGAATCCATCAAATAGATACCGTTGAACAAGCGGCAATGGCACTAAAACCTTTGGCTGGAAACTTGGCTTATCTTCTTTTTGCTGTTGGTGTAATAGGAACAGGACTAATTGCAATTCCTGTGTTGAGTGGTTCTATTTCTTACATTATTACCGAAACATTTGGCTGGGAACAAGGTCTTGATAAAAAATTTCACGAAGCCAAAGCCTTTTACATCGTTATTGCAGTTTCGTTGTTACTGGGATTATCGTTAAACTATATAGGAATTAGCCCCATTCAATCATTAATTTATACGGCCATTCTATATGGGCTAACCGCTCCTGTTTTAATTGCTATTATTTTACACATTTCAAACAACAAAAAAATTATGGGCGAAAATGTGAACGGAAGGTTAACAAATGTTCTCGGATTTTTAGCATTAATTATTATGACCGTTGCCGCGATAGCTTTGATTTATCTGCAATTTTTTTAACAAATAATCGTAATTGAACAACCATTAAATGTTTAAGCTACTAATTTTAGGAGCTTATTAAACGCCTAGTTTTGCAACAAATCCGGGTTTGCAGAAATTTCTTCCTGCGGAATTTTAAACAAAAACTTAGAATATTCATTTTCGTTGGCTTTTCTTAACGGCAATCGTAAGCGGCGCAAGTTCATGTACCTGTCGCCTTGTTCACACATCATCTCTAATCTTCTTTCTATTCTTACTTTGTCTAACAAGCCTACAGTGGAAGTTTCTTCCACATAATTTGCTTTAAAAGCACGGCGTCTTATAAAATTGTAAGAATCTAGAGCTTCTTGAGTGCTGCCGCCATTTAACAAATTTGCTTCGGCCCTTATTAAATGAAGTTCGGCAAAACGGATAACGCATATATTGGGAGATATAGTTAACCCACCTACTGCAGCAGGATTCAAATATTTTGTTGAGGTTTTAAATAAACTAGAAATTAATCGTCTTCTTCTATCGCTGGAGGTGTAGAGATTGTAAGAATCATCTTTTATAAACATTAATGCACCTGCATTGGAAGCATAATAACCAATCAGGCTATTTGAGTTGTCGTTGGCAGTATTAACTAATTGAAAAATAGGTTCGGGCTTTGTTCCACCATTTATATCTTGAATGCTAGCAGTTCCTGAAAGTTTATAAAAAAGTTGCAATGAATCGGCCAGCGAATACCTGTTAGAAGCGATAACTTGATTGGAGAGTGAGGAGGCATTTGTATAATCGCCCTTGTTAAAATAAACTCTTGCCAAAATTGCTTTGGCTGCGTCTGCAGAAATTCTATCGGGCGAAGAAATTGTATTTGCCTGCAACAAGGTATTTGCTTCGTTTAAATCTTTAATTATTTGATTGTAGCATTCCTCGGTTGTAGACCGCAATGCCTTTGCAGATTCGGGATCAAAAATTTTATATGGTTCTAGCCTTAATACCACGCCGGATTGTGGTTTTGAATTTTCTGTAGGGTTTTGAATGTTGTAAGGCAAAGACCAAAACTTCATCAATTCAAAGTGAACAATGGCTCTAATAAATAAGGCTTGTCCTTTTATTCTGTCTTTGTTTGCAGTAAATGTAGGATCAGATTGAACAACTGAATTGTTGTCAACAGCATCAATAACGTAATTAGCTCTACTTATTGTACTGTAGCAATCGGCCCACATTCCTCGCAGGGCTCCTATCTGAACTGTTGTTTGGCCATTATAAATGTCTAATGTTCCAAAAGGCGATAGTCTAAAGTCATATGCATCTAAATCTTCTGCCATTAAATCGGCATACCCGGTCATATTTCCACTAAGCACATTTCCGCCCTGCAAACCATCGTAAGCGCCATTCAATACCGATTCTAAATCTTTAACTGTTCTAATTGCAGAATCGTTGAGCAACAATTGTTCGGGATCGGGTGAGAGTATTTTTTTACACGAAGGAGTAAAAACTAAATATACTACTGAAAATAATATGGAGTAAAATATCTTTTTCATCACAATTAAAAATTAAAGTTAACACCAAATAAAATTGATTTTGCCTGAGGGGTTTGGTAAGAAGGACCAGAAAAAGAAATATTGCCCTTGTCGCTGTTTACGGGAACGTTTCTAAGAACTTCGGGATCCCAACCGGGGTATTTTGTGAAGGTCAGTAAATTATTTCCTGAAGCATAAACTCTTAATCCGGACAATCTTATTTTTTTGCAAAAATCATCAGGGAAAGAATAAGCTAAGGTTACATTTCTTAAACGAATAAATGAAGCGTCATATAAAAACCTATCGGAATTTACAGCATCGTTGTATCTGTTTAAAGCAGGAACATCGGTTGAGCCATTTTGTGCTGTCCAAGCATCCAATACTTCTTTTCTTTGTGCTTCACGTTTCCACATACCAATTTGTTGTTTGGCAGGGTCATCGTAAATGGTATTTCCGTATTGAAAATAAAATAAGAAACTTAGTTCAAAACCCTTGTAAGTAAATTTATTGTTGATACCGCCAATAAACTTTGGAACAGGATTTCCTCTTGGAACCCTTTGATCGTAGAAATAAGTATTGTTGGGTCCAAATATCATTTCGTTTCCAAATTGGTCTAAGTAAATTGCAGTTCCTGCTTTGTATGCGTAAGTTTGTTCTACTCCATTGGCATCTTTAATAATGTTTCCCTCAGTATCTCTTTGCGATACTGTTCCATCTTGTTGAGCCACGTGAGAATATCTTACTACATAAGAAGTTCCTACTGCGTAGCCCGGAATTACACGACCTTCGCCCGGGTCTTTGTCAAAATTATCAGGTGGCTGGTTATCTACGCTTATTACTTTGTTTTGATTGAACGCAATATTAAAATCGGTACTCCAAGAAAAAGCACCTTCAATATTTTTTGTGTTCAAAACAAGTTCAAGTCCTTGATTCTGTAGTTTTCCTAAATTTACCAACACACTTGAATAACCTGTGGAAGTAGGTATAAATTGAGGCAACAATAAATCACTAGAAATTCTTCTGTAAACATCAGCGGAAAGGTAAACTCTGTTTCTAACTAAACCCATTTCAAAACCTCCATTGTATGTTACCGCTTTTTCCCACCTTAGATTTGGATTTGCTAAAGCTGATGGTACCAAGCCCGTTGCTCCATTATAGCCGGTATTGGAAGAAAAGAAACCCAATGTTTGGAAATCACCAATTTGGTCATTTCCGGTTAATCCCCAACCGCCTCTTATTTTTAGATAACTTACTGCTTCTATATTTTTTATGAATTGCTCTTCCGATGCTAACCAACCAACTGATGCACCGGGGAAAACTCCATACTTATTTTCTTCACCAAACCTAGATGATCCGTCGTATCTAACACTTGCATTGATAAAATACTTTTCCTTGATTTTATAAATACCTCTTGCAAAATAAGAAAGGAAGCCCGATGCAGTAACGTAGTTGTAGCTACCCTGAGATTTTAAAACAGCATTGCCCGGTCTTTTAAAATAATCGTTGGGGAAACCAACACCTAAAAGCCCAACTCCTTCTTGTTTTCTATCAGTTAACTCAAATCCTCCAATTGCTGTAAGTTGATGTGTGCTGTCGAACAACATTTTGGTATAACTAAGGTAATGACTGCTCGTAATGATGTTTACGTTAGTTCTTCTGTCCCAAGCATACGATTGGCTGGCTGTGTCTAGAACATTTCTAAATTGAAATTCTCTTTCTACTTGGTTGGTTAAATCTGCACCAACGTTTGAACGCCATTTTAAATTTTTCACCACTTCATATTCAAAAAATAAGTTGGAATACGTTCTGTAATTATTGGCTACAAACTCAAAATTATCTAATTGCCACATAGGATTACTTCCCGGATTGTTGCCTTGTAAATTAAATGTACCATCGGAATTATAGATTGGTAAATAAGGTAAATTTCTTTGTGCTTGTCCTAATCCTCCGGCATCACCAGTGGCAACTCTGTTATTTTGAGAAAAAGCAAAATTTAAACTGGCTCCTAATTTTATTTTATCGGTAGCTTGGTTGTCGATGTCCATTTTTGTATTGAACCTTCTAAAATCATTACCTTTTAAAAATGAGTTGTATTCGTAAAAACTACCACTGATGTAGAATTTTGTTCTATCGTTTCCGCCGCTTGCAGATAAAGATGCAGTTTGTGTTC
>CAIMMJ010000355.1 GCA_903842515.1 uncultured Bacteroidota bacterium
AAATAGCAGAGGAATTAGCTGCTAAAAAACAGGAAGAAGATAAAGCAAAAGCAGATGCAGCAGAAAAATTGAGGTTAGAAAAAGAAAAACTACAGCAAGAGGCACTGGCTAAAAAACAGGAAGAAGATAAAGCAAAAGCAGATGCAGCAGAAAAATTGAGGTTAGAAAAAGAAAAACTACAGCAAGAGGCACTGGCTAAAAAGCAAGAAGAAGAAAGAATTAAACGTGAAAAAGAAGAACAAGATAAACTAGTAAAACAAAAATTAGCTGAAGAATTGGCTGCTAAAAAAATAGCTGAAGAAAAAGCAAAAGCAGATGCAGAAGAAAAAGCCAGAAAAGAAAAAGAAGAACAAGTTAGATTAGCACAGCTTAAGAAGGATGAAGAAGCAAAAGAACTGGCAAGAAAAAAACAAGAAGACATGTTGGCTTTGCAAAAAAAGATTAGAGAAACATCCGATGAAGCCGGCAAAAAAAGACTAGAAGAATTAGCTAAACAAGAAGAATTATTTCGTCAAAAAGCCTCTAAATTTGTACCAATAATGGGCACATACACCAGTACAAACAACTTTATTAACGGCAAAAAAGTTTATGGTTACATCAATTTTGGAAATGGAGTAGGAAACCAAGACTTAACAAAAGAAGAATACGACGAATATGCTGCCAAATACAAAAAGGTAGAAGAGAAAAAGTAAAAAAATAGAATAAGTTGTTTCTAAAACTTATATTAATTTTTAATAAGCTCTGGCAAATAGAACTCTTTGCTTAGAAGGTTTTCCACTGTATATACAAATACCATCCTCTAATTTGTTATCTAAAGGAATACATCTGATGGTTGCTTTTGTTTCTTCTTTTATCTTTAATTCAGTTTCGGAAGTACCGTCCCAATGAGCCAAAACAAAACCAGGTTTATTGTCTAATGTATTTTTAAATTCTTGATAAGAGTCAACTTTGGTAATGTTTGAATCTCGGAAATCGACTGCTTTTTGATAGATGTTATTTTGAATATTCTCTAAAAGATGTTCAATTTTAGCGTCCAAATCTACCAACGAAAGAGTTTCTTTTTCTTTGGTATCTCTTCGTGCAACCTCCACTGTATTGTACTCTAAATCTCTAGCTCCTATTGCAATTCTAACAGGAACACCCTTAAGTTCGTATTCTGCGAATTTAAATCCAGGTCGTTGAGTATCTCTATTGTCGTATTTTACGCTTATGTTCTTTTTTTCTAACTCTTTTTTTAGTTTGTTGGCTACCGTGGAAATTCGGTTCAGTTCTTCTTCGCTTTTATAGATAGGAACAATTACCACCTGAATTGGAGCCAACTTTGGCGGAAGAACAAGTCCGTCGTTATCGCTGTGTGCCATTATTAATGCACCAATTAAGCGGGTAGAAACACCCCAAGAAGTTGCCCAAACATAATCTAATTTCCCTTCTTTGTTGGCAAATTGCACATCAAATGCTTTTGCAAAATTTTGGCCTAAAAAATGAGAAGTTCCTGCCTGCAGGGCTTTGCCGTCTTGCATAAGCGCCTCAATACAATACGTTTCTATTGCACCAGCAAACCTTTCATTTTCTGTTTTTACACCTTTTATTACTGGTACAGCCATTGTATTTTGAGCAAATTCTTCGTAAACCTCCAACATTCTTTTTGTTTCTTCTTGGGCCTCCTGAGCAGTTGCATGTGCGGTATGTCCTTCTTGCCAAAGGAATTCTGCTGTGCGTAAAAACAATCTTGTTCTCATTTCCCATCTCACTACATTTGCCCACTGGTTTATTAACAATGGCAAATCTCTATATGATTGTATCCATCCTTTATAGGTATTCCAGATAATTGTTTCTGATGTTGGTCGTATTATCAATTCCTCTTCCAACTTTGCATCAGGATCTACAATTACACTTTTGCCATCTTCGGAATTTTTTAATCTGTAGTGAGTAACAACAGCACATTCTTTAGCAAAACCATCAACATGCGAAGCTTCCTTAGAAAAAAAAGATTTTGGAATAAATAATGGGAAGTAAGCATTCTGGTGTCCTGTTTCTTTAAACATTTTATCCAAAACTTGTTGCATTTTTTCCCAAATAGCATAACCATAAGGTTTAATAACCATACATCCTCTTACAGCAGAATTCTCTGCTAAATCAGCTTTTACTACTAGGTCGTTGTACCATTGAGAATAATTTTCTTCTTTGCTTGTTAATACTTTAGCCATCTTCTTTTGGTTTGGTATGGATTTTGATTTATTGAGTTATGTTCTTAAAAAGTGGCCAAAATTAACAAAAATAGCCTCAGTAAAAAAAACAAAAACTATGAATACTCAAACTAAAAATATTTATCCTATGAAACCAATTGTTTATTCCGCAATGTTTGTTTTTGCGGTATTTTTAAGTGCTTGCTCTACAAGCAACTCTGCAAAAAAAAATACCGATGACGTGTATTACAACCCAAAAGAGGTATCTCAGGAAGTTTACAAAGAGAAATCCTCCCCTAGTTCAGCCACAACAGGAAGTCAAAATTCATCAGAGAACAGCACTCAGCAAAATTCAAATAATAGCTCGGGCGCTGCAAACAATAATTCTGGCCAAAGAAGTTCAGACAACAATTCTAACTTCGATACAGATGATTATTACGATTATTCCTATTCTTCAAGATTAAGAAGATTCCATAGTCCCAATGCAATTGTTGCTGGAGGTTATTATGACCCTTGGTATACGAATATGTATTACTACGATTACAATCCATATAATTTTGGAACTTCAATTTATACTACTTATTCATTTTTTTCACCAGGCTATACTACAATAATGTATTCACGACCTTTTGGTTGGGGCTGTTCATTTGGTTACGGAACACGTTGGGGTTGGAATCCTTACGGAGGTTGGAATAACGGTTGGTACGGTTACGATCCATTCTATGCTTGGAACAATCCATGGATGTGGAACTCGCCTTATTACAATGGATGGAACAACCCTTATGCTTGGAACAACGGCTGGGGATACGGAGGATACTACAACGGTTTCAATCAAGGATTTGCTCAAGGATATTGGAACGGTTATAACCAAGGTTTGATGGGTTCAAACTATTTTAATAGTTACGACAGAAACAGCTATTACTATGGACGCAGAAATAACGTTAGCACTTCGGGAAGATTTGATAATAGCGGCGGAAGAGTAGGCCAAGGCATTGGCGATACTTATATTAATGCAATGGCAAATGAAAGAGACAATGTAAAAAATATATCTACCATTAATCCGATAATGAAGGATTATATTTCAGCAAAAAACGATGCATTAAAACCAAGTAATATTGACAGGGCAAACACAATTAAAAACTCTAATGGCCTGGAATCAAAAGACCTAAAACCAATTGAAAACAAAAACTTTGATGCAAAAAATCCTGCAACAAAAGGCAATGAAAATGTAAAAAATAACTCGAATAATAATTTTGATTACAGAGCAAATCAGCCGGCAACTAATCCGAACAACGATGTAAAAAATTCGAATTTCGATACAAAATCACCTTCCGATAATAAACCAAGCTGGGATGCAAAATCTCCATCAAAAAACAATTCTTTTGATACAAGAGTTCCAGAAAATAAAAACCTTGAATACAATGAAATAATAAGAAACAAAGAATACAACAACTCAGGTAACAGCCAAAGCAACGATAGAAATTTTTCTACACCATCAAGAGGAAGAGATGAAAGATCAAACAATTCATTTGATACAAAACCAAGTAGAGACAACTATTTTAACGATTTTAAACAAGGTGGCAGAAACAATAGCTCTCAACCATCAAGTAGCCCAAGAATGGAATCTCCAAGGCAGTCTGCTCCAAGAATGGAAAGTCCAAGACAATCTGCTCCAAGAATGGAAAGTCCAAGACAATCTGCACCAAGAATGGAAAGCCCAAGACAATCTGCACCATCACAAAGAGGTGGAGGCAGAAGATAAACTTTTGAAAGATAATAGCAAGCTCAGCAACATGAATAAATTATTTGCAATATTTTTCCTTCATACTTTGGTAGTAAACTCCTTTGCACAGTCGGAAAGTGATGTTATGAGATACAGCTTTAGTGCACCTGTTGGCACTGCTAGAACAACTGGGATGGGAGGTGCATTTGGTGCGGTGGGCGCTGATTTGTTCTCTCCTGTTATAAATCCAGCGGGAATTGGAGTGTACAGAAAAAGTGAATTTGTTTTCTCTCCCGGGCTATATGCTCCTACTACAAATTCTAGCTACTATGGAACCTCTAATACAGATGATAAATTTAAATTAAATGTGGCCAATTGGGGATTCGTTTTCAACTCTAAATTGGGGAAAGACGACAATCTGGAAGAATGGAAATCCGTTTCCTTAGCATATACATACAACAGGTTAAATGATTTTTCACAACGAGTTTTTATTCAAGGACAAACACAAAGCAAATCAATTATTGATGGATTTTTAGCAAGCTCAAACGGCCTATCACCCGAAAACCTTGATCGGTTTTCAGACTACTTAGCATTTGACACTTATTTAATAGATACATTTTATGTTTTGGGCGTAAACAATTACATAGGTCAAGTTTACAACGACCCCAAAATAAAGCAAACAAAGACAATTAATAGAAATGGTGCTCAAGGAGAATCTGCGTTCACTGTTTCTGGAAATTATGCCAATAGATGGTTTGTAGGAGGATCTATAGGCTTTAGAAGGATTAATTTTTTTGAAAGCATGCAGTACTCCGAAAAAATAATGGATACTATTCAATTACAAGAAATTATTTTTAATAATGAATTGAGAACAAATGGAGGAGGTTTTTTTGCCAAAGTGGGTACTATTTTTGTTCCTGCACCTTGGCTAAGATTAGGGCTTTCTCTTCATTCTGGATCACGTTTAAATCTATCCGATTCTTACAGTAGTGATATTACAGCAAAATATAAAAATGGAAGTTTAACTTCAGAATCGCCGCAAGGTGGATTTGATTACACAATCAGAACTCCGGGAAAAATAAACGTAAGCATGGCCTTGTTAAGTTCAAAAATTGGAATGTTGAGTGCCGATTATGAGATTACAGATTTTAGAAATTCAAGATTAATACCTAATTCAACTTTCTCTGATATTAATCAAAATATTTCAAATTCATTTGCTTTAAGTCAAACAATTAGAGTTGGAGGTGAATTAAGATTAACACCAAATTATCTAATCAGAATAGGGTATTCAAATTCTAGTTCTCCATACAAGAACTTATCAAATTCGCTTGGTTACAATAGATATACTGGTGGAATTGGTTACAGAGAAGATTGGTTTTTTGTGGATGTAGCATTTGCGTTAACTTCATTTTCTGAAAATTATTACCTCTACAATCCTTCCTATGTGGATGCAGCAAATTTAAAAAACATCAACAAAAATTTTATTGCTTCAATTGGATTTAGGTTTTAAATAAACATAAAATTCATTTTTTTCTCAGTTAAAAAAAATAAAACAAGAATAGTAAGCCCTAATTTTATATTTTTGCACTTTCTCAAAAAAAAATATGGCTCAGTTTGATTTGGTAATGCCTAAAATGGGTGAAAGTGTTGCAGAAGCAACTATAATAAAATGGAATAAAAATGTTGGCGAAAAAATTGAAGCAGATGAAACTGTTTTAGAAATTGCTACAGACAAAGTAGATTCTGAAGTTCCGGCACCTAAAGGTGGAATTTTATTAAAAAAATTATTTAATGATGGCGATGTTGTGCAAGTAGGAACAGTAATAGCATTGCTTGGAGACTCTGTTGAGGATTCAGCTTCATCAAATGCGAATGCTGCGCCTTTAGACTCAGTTAAATCAGAACCAAAAGATGCTGCAGTAGAACAAAAAACAACTACGCAAGCTACTCCATCCAATGAATATAATTCTTCTAACAAATTCTATTCTCCATTAGTAAAAAATATTGCAAAAGAAGAAGGAATATCTCTTGCTGAACTTGATAGTATCAGCGGAAGTGGAAAAGAAGGAAGAGTTACCAAAGAAGATATTTTAGCCTACATTCCAAACAGAAAACAAAACAACGTAACTGCAAATCAAGATAGTGCGGTGCCTGAAACGTCATCACAAAAATTAGAGGTTGTAGAGAAATCTGCTCCATCAATTACTACGCCGGTGCAATCCAAACCATCAATTTCTTTAAATGCTGGCGATGAAATTATTGAAATGGACAGAATGAGAAAATTGATTGCTGACCATATGGTAAAATCAAAGCACACCTCACCTCACGTTACTTCATTTGTAGAAGCCGATGTTACCAATATGGTAAATTGGAGAGACAGAGTAAAGAAGGAGTTTGAGAAACGAGAAAACGAAAAAATTACATTCACTCCTCTTTTCATAGAAGCAATTACAAAAGCCATTAAAGATTTTCCGCTAATAAATGTTTCAGTTGATGGAAACAATATCATCAAGAAAAAAAATATAAATATAGGAATGGCAACTGCATTGCCTTCTGGCAATCTTATAGTTCCTGTAATAAAAAATGCTGATATGCTTAATTTAGTTGGCTTAACTAAATCAGTTAATGATTTGGCAAAAAAGGCAAGAGAAAATAAATTAAGCCCCGATGATATTTCAGGTGGAACTTTTACAATATCCAATGTTGGATCTTTTGGAAATGTGATGGGCACTCCCATTATAAACCAACCGCAAGTGGCAATTTTAGCAGTAGGGGCAATAAAAAAGAAACCTGCAGTGATTGAAACTCCTCAAGGAGATTTAATTGGAATAAGGCACATGATGTTTCTCTCCATGTCTTATGACCATAGAGTTGTGGACGGTTCTTTGGGCGGTTCTTTCTTGAGGAGGGTAGCAGACTATCTTGAAAATTTTGACATTAATCGAAGTTTTTAATCAATTTATTTTGAAAATAGCTTAAAATGGCTTTTTTTTGCACTACCAAATAATTTCGTACGAATAAATTTGTAAACAACAATTTAAACATAAACCTGAACAACACAATTATGAAAAAAAGCACACTGGTATTAATTGCTATGATTTTAAGTACTGCAATTGTTAATGCCCAAAGGGCAGCAGATTTCTGCAAAAAACTAGAACAAGCTAATTACCACTTAAACTACAACAACCTAACAGAGGCTGTTCCTGCATTTGAAGAATTAGTTAAACAAGAGCCAGCCAATGCTTTACTAAACTACAACCTTGGTTTTAGTATATTAAATTCTGGTGTTAGAGAAAAATCTGAAGGTTTAAAATACCTATTAGAGGCGGAAAAAAATATGGTAAAAAGTGCAACCAACTACGATGATTTGGATTGCAATGAAAAAAGAGCCCCATTGGTTACATTATATGTGTTAGGCGATGCCTTCATGTACAATGGTAATTTTGATAAAGCCATCGAAAAGTTTGAAAAATATAGAACTTTAGAAAAAATGGACAAAGAATCTGCAGCAGAACTTGATAGAAAAATTGACATGTGCAGATTTGCAGATGCATCAATGAAAAAACCAGTAAAAGCTGAATTCACCAATTTAGGATCAGCAATTAATACTAAATTTCCTGATTACGCTGCTTTTTTTAATGATGATGAATCTACTATTTATTTCAACTCAAGAAGAGAAGGAAATGGAAATTTTCAAGGACTTGATGGAAAATACTTTGAAAGTATTCACACCTCTATTAAATCTGATTCATGGCAACCATCAGATATTATTGGTAGCCCAATAAGTGAAGAAGAAAACGATGCAATTATGTCTGTATCTCCTGATGGAACAAAAATGTTGATTTACAAAGACAAAAAAGAAAATGGCAATATTTTCTTAAGTGAGTTAAAAGGAGATTCATGGACAACTCCAATTGACATGGGTCCAAGTATAAACTCAAAATTTAGAGAAATAGGTGCCTGTTTTTCTTTGGACGGAAATACAATTTATTTCTCTAGTGACAAAAAAGGCGGAAAAGGCGGAATGGATTTATACAAGTCAGCAAGAAATGGAAACTCTTGGGGTGCTGCAGAAAACATAACAGAGCTAAATACTAAATATGATGAAACAAATCCTTGGTTATCGTTGGATGGTAAAAATTTATTCTTCTCTTCAAATGGCCATGTAACAATGGGTGGCATGGACTTGGTAAAGTCTGCTGTTAATGGAACATCATTTGGTGCACCAGAAAATCTTGGATATCCAATAAACACAGTTGATGACGACATGTACTATGCAGAGTCTTTAGATGGAAGAACAGGTTATGTTTCTCAAAGCATAAAAGGTGGTATGGGAGATTTAGATATTTATTCTGTATTTTATGCAGATAGAAAACCAAATTCCATTACCGTTTACATGGGCAAAATAAACTTAAATACAGGTGTAAAAGAACTTACTGGCGACAATAAAATAATTGTTAAGGGTTCCGATGGAAGCGAGAAAACATACAAAGCAGCTTCCAATGGTAAGTTTTCATTTAACTTAAAACCTGGAGCAAAATATGATGTATCAGTTAACATTAAGAACAAACAAATAGGAACAGATATGATTGATGTTCCTGCAGGTAGTGCATATCAAGAAATAAAAAAAGAATTTGACTTAGATCCTGAAGCTGCAAAACTAGCTCAGGTAAACGAGGCAGAAAAGAAAGCTGAGGCAGAAAGAAAAGCTGCAGAAGCTGCAGAAAATGCGAAAGCAAAACCAATTGGATTTAAATTATTCTTCCAATACAATAAGAAAGACATTGCAGCCAGTAACGATTTCTCTGATTTTATAAAAGCATTTGAGGCAGCAGTTAAGGAAGGTCCTGTTAAAATAAAAATTGAAGCTTCTGCATCTAAAGTTCCAACTGCCAGATTCAAGAGTAACCAAGATTTATCCATGCTAAGAGGAGAAAATGCCAAGAAAAAATTAATGGAAGTAATGACTCAGAAAAAAATTGATGCTAAAAAAGTAACGTTCTTACCTATTGATGCATTAGTAGGTGGCCCTGAGTATAAAAACGACTTTAACGAAAACAGAAAAGCTTACGAGAATTTTCAATACATTGATATCTCTGTAACAAAATAATTTTTAAACTATTTTTGCAAAAGGGGAACACAAACGTTCCCCTTTTTTTATTTAGTTTGTAAAATAATTATGACAATAAAATCCAAACAATTCCTTTCTTTTCTTTTTCTTCCAATTGTATTAATTAAAATTGTATTTGCACAAACAGAATCTGAAGCAAAAAAACTCTTTGAAAGCAGAGACTATAAAGCTGCTTTTGAGCTTTATAAAGCAGTGATAAAAGAAAAACCAAAAGATTGGGAAGTACATTTGAATGCAGGTATTTGTCTGTTAAATATTAATGGCGACAGAAAAAAAGCTATCGAGTATTTAGAAAAAGCAAATGATTGGAAAAAAAATCATTTGCCAATTTTAATACAATTAGCAAAAGCATATCAGTATGCAGAAAAATACTATGAAGCTGGAAAGATTTATGAAGAAATAATTCCCAAAGCATCTGAAAAAATAAAACCTGAATTGGAATTAGAAGCAGAATATGCCTCAAGAGCAAGAGATTTTGTTCTTGAACCAAAAAATGTTTCATTCATTAACTTAGGAAAAAAAATAAATTCCGAATTCCCTGACTATTATCCCATAGTTCCAGAAAATAACGCTTTTTTGGCATTTACCTCCAGAAGGAAAGGGAATACAGGAAATATCATTCAAAAAGATGGTTTTTACTCCTCCGATGTTTACATATGTGATTTTAAAAACGGATCGTGGCAAAAAGCAAAAAATGCAGGAATAAAAGTAAACACTCTTGGCGATGAACAGCCAACTGGCTGCACGCACGATGGAAAAAATTTAGTTTTGTATACGGACTATGGCGGAAAAAACTTTGGAGATTTATACGTTACAGAGAATACAAAAAATAATAATTTTGAAAAGCCTAAAAATATTGGTGAAAAAATAAATTCATCAGCAATGGAAAGCTCAGGCTCATACAGTGGAGATGGTAGTACACTTTTTTTCTCTTCTGAAAGAGAAGGAGGAAT
Organism: uncultured Bacteroidota bacterium; assembly: GCA_903842515.1. GTDB lineage: Bacteria > Bacteroidota > Bacteroidia > UBA4408 > UBA4408 > CAIMMJ01. The sequence goes on from CAIMMJ010000355.1 coordinate 9,994, forward strand.
TGGAGCAACAGATTTATATTTTGCTAAAAAATTGCCCAGCGGCGAATGGACCGAGCCAGAAAATTTAGGTGCTTTAATCAACACCGAATTGGATGAAGATTTTCCAATTGTTTCGGAAGATGGCACCACTCTTACTTTTTCGTCAATGGGACATAATTCCATTGGTGGATTTGATGTGTTTGTTTGCAAATGGGATTCCACCACAGAAAAGTGGGGAGCTCCAGAAAACATGGGATACCCTATAAATACTTCGGCAGATGAAATGAGTTTTTGCTTCAATAGAAATAAAGACGCAGGATACATGTCGTGCTGGCGAGAAGATAGTAATGGTGATTTAGATATTTACAAAGTTATTTTCAATGATTTAGTAGCGCCACAATCCAGCTTCTTGTATTCAACCGTAATTGCCGGCGATACAATAAGACCTTATGTAAAAGCGAGTATTACAGTTACAGATAAAATAACAAAAGATACAGTTGGAATATATAATGCAAAAAGAAATGGTAAATTTCTAATGATTCTTCCTGTTGGTTTATACGTTGTTAGCATAGAATCTAATGGATTTGAATTATATTCGCAAGACTTATATGTTGCGGGAGAAGATTTGTATGTATCAAAAGACTATAAAACTTTTAAACTAAAAAAAATAGGTAGCCCAGAAGAAGCATCACCTGTTGATTTAAAAAATGAAACAAAAGAAAATAATATTTTGCTGGATAACAAAAAATCTGTGGGTGGAAAAAATGACAATTCAAAAATTGGAACAGATAAAATAGAATCTCCAAAAAAATCTATACCTAAAGAAAATAAACCAAAGAAATAAAATTGCCTATGAAATTTTTAATTAAGGTCAATCTAAAAATCTTATTTTACATCTCATTTAGTGTATTAATATGTGCAGATGCATTTTCGCAAGACAAATCAAAAGAAACAATAGATCTTTCTGAAAATACCGATCCATATAAAGCGTTTAAATACAGAAACTATCGTTCCGCTTTAGAAGGGTTTAAGTTGCTAGAATCTAAGGAACCAACAAACGACGAGATAAAACTAAAAATTGGACTTTGTTATTTATTGGGTAGTTTAGATTATACAAAAGCAATCTTATATTTAAAAAAAGCAGCTGAAGGCAAAACATCAGATCCGGAGGTTTATTTCTATACTGCAAATGCTTTTCAAAATAATTATGAATTTGACAAAGCAATAGAATACTATAACAAATACCTAGAGTATCAAACCTCCAAAAATCTGCCAACTATTCAAGAAATTAAATCAAAGGTTGCAAGAGCAATAGAAACGTGTAAAAATGCAATTGATTTAGTAAAGTCGCCAGTTGATGTTACATTTGAAAACGTGGGTAAGGAATTTAACACAGTATATGCTGAACTAGACCCTTTTATTACGCCTAATAAAACAACATTAATTTTTAGTTCAAACAGAGCAGAAGGAAATCAATGCACAACGCCAAGAAAATCTGGTTATACAAGCGATTTATACAGTTCAGTTTTTAAAAATGGTAAATGGACCAGGGCAAGTAACCTCGGATTTACTGTTAATACTCCGCTTAATGAAAGAGTATGCAGTATAAACGAAGATGGCACAGCAATTTTTTTGTACATAGACAATGAAGAATCATCCAAGGATGGAGATATTTATCTTGCCCTTGCAAAAAATAAAGTTTATAGCACACCATTTAGTTTAAAGGGATTAGTTAATTCTAAAGACGAGGAAAGTGCTGCAAGTATTTCATCAGATGGAAGTGCGTTGTATTTTTCTTCTGATAGAGAAGGTGGTGCCGGAAAAAAAGATTTATATGTAGCAAAAAGATTACCAGATCAAACATGGGGAGAACCCAAAAGATTAAGCAATAATGTAAATACACCTTATAACGAAGATTATCCGCTTATTTCCAGTGATGATAAAACATTGTTCTTTTGTTCCGAAGGTCATAACAGTATGGGCGGATTGGATATTTTTAAAACAGAATGGGTAGATAGTTTAAACAACTGGTCTACACCCGAGAATATTGGATATCCAGTAAATACACCCGAAGACAACTTTTCTATTTCATTTACCTCCCAAAAAAACGAAGGTTACATTGCTGCAATTAGGTCCGAAGGTTTTGGAAGTTATGACATATATAGAATTGTTTTTAATGAATCTAATGGTGCACCTTATTATGTTTATAAAGGAATAATTAACAATGGCAATCCTGATGGAATAAACAGTGATGTTAAGTTCTCCGTTACCAACAAAAAAACAAAAGCACTTGTAGGAAAATATAATGTAAATAAAAAAAAGAATGGGAGATTTGCATTTATTCTTTATCCCGGAGAATTTATTATTGAAATTGAAAATGAAAAATCAGCTCCTTATAAAGAAGAGATTAAAATAATTGACACTAACACTAGAGGAGAGATTATTTCTAAAAATTTCACATTAAAAAGTCTGTCTAACGCTGAACCTTCAAAAGAAAACACCAACGAAGATAAATCAAGCCAAAAAAAATCTTCTTCTCCTAAACCATCAGAAAAACAAAAGAAATAATTTTGAAACTACAATTAACCAAACCACTTGCCTTTATTGATTTAGAAACCACAGGTGTTAATGTTGGAAGCGATAGAATTATTGAAATTTCTATTTTAAAAGTATTACCAAATGGTGAAAAACAAATAAAAACCCGCAGAGTAAATCCGCAAATTCCAATTCCGCCCGGCTCAACTGCAATTCATGGCATTACAGACGATGATGTAAAAGATGAACCTAGTTTTTCAAAAATTGCAAAAAGTTTAGCCAACTTTATTGACGACTCAGATTTAGCAGGTTACAATTCAAATAAATTTGATATTCCACTATTGGTTGAAGAATTTTTAAGAGCAGGAATTGACTATTCTATAAAAACTAGAAAAATGGTTGATGTACAAGTTATCTTTCATCAGATGGAACAAAGAACGTTGGGGGCTGCATATAAGTTTTATTGCGGAAAAACTTTAGAGAACGCCCACAGTGCCGAAGCAGATATACTTGCTACCTATGAGGTATTATTGGCCCAGCTTCAAAAATACCATAATGTAGAATACATTGATAAATCAGGAAAATCTACCACTCCCATTGAAAATGATGTGAATAAACTCCATGACTTTACATCTCAAAATTCATTTGCAGATTTAGCGGGCAGAATAGGGTTTAACGAAAAAGGAAAAGAAATTTTTAATTTTGGAAAACACAAGGGCGTTGAAGTAGAGGAAGTATTTAAAAAAGAATCCTCTTATTATTCTTGGATGATGAACGGCGATTTTCCAGAATACACCAAGAAAATAATTACTGAAATAAAGTTACGAGAACTCAAGGGCAAATAAATTAACCTTGTTTTTTCTACAAATACTTGGTC
>CAIMMJ010000356.1 GCA_903842515.1 uncultured Bacteroidota bacterium
AGCACAGAACGCATTGGCTGGAAATGAATTTGCAGGTAAATATAACCTAGACTACTTTGAAAATAAGGCGGTCCCAAGATATATTATTACAGTAAAGGGCGCAAAGCTATCTCCAGAATCAGAAAGAAAATTACTTGAATTTTTCCAGGTTGGCCTAAGAGGAAAGAATCACAGATCCTTGTATATCCCTCTTCCAGCAGATAGCCCAGACTCAAAGGTTGAATTTAAGATGGAACCTATTGAGGCTGGCACACAAGAATCTTCATTTAATCTTTATCGCAAGGCAAATAGAGATGAAATTCTTTTGGCTCACCGTGTACCAATTAATAAAATTGGAACCCCAGAAGGTGTAAATTTAGCGGTGGCAAGAGATGCTGATAAGACATTTAAAGAGCAGGTTTGTCGTCCAGCACAAATGACATTAGAAAAGAAATTAAATAAAATTATTGAAGAAAAGACAGATGCTCTTTCTCTTAAATTCAATGAATTAACTCTTACAGACGAGGATACTCAATCTAAGATTGATGAGAGATATTTAAGAATGCAAGTAATTACTCCCAATGAAGTTCGTATCAGAAAGGGTATGATTCCCTTGGATGGCGGAGACGATATGGTTGAATTAAAGCCACAGCAACAAGCCGAAATTAGAGCCCAAGCAAATAATACCCGTGTTAGAGATCAACAGAGACAGGGTAATTCACCAGATATTTCGGGTGAAGGAAGAAATGCTCAGGGAGACGGCAGACAGGTTGAATAAGTTTACTCAACCACTATTTGCCTTTTTATCTACAAATAGATAAAATTAAGCATATGAACATTGAAAAATCTAACTGGTCTTCAAATGGAAATAACCTCCATCTTGCAGTTCCGTTCACAAAAGTAAATCGTGAGAAGAGAACTGTTTCAGGATTTGCAACACTAGATAACATTGATCAAACTGGAGATGTTGTTACATCAGAAGCTAGCCTGAAGGCATTTGAAAGATTCCGTGGTAATCTCCGTGAGATGCATCAGCCAGTCGCAGTAGGTAAAGTTGTTTCTTTTAAACCAGAAACTTTCTATGACCCAATGTCAAAGTCTTTTTATAACGGTGTATATGTTACATCATATATTTCAAAGGGCGCACAAGATACATGGGAAAAAGTTTTGGATGGCACCCTAACAGGATTTTCAATCGGCGGAAAGATTTTAGAGTCAGACAATGAAGTTAATAAATCAAATGGTGAGACAGTACGTTTCATTAAAGACTATGAGCTAGTTGAGCTTTCAATTGTAGATTCACCAGCAAACGAACTATGCAACATTTTGTCAATTGAAAAGATGAATGGGCAAATGATATTTAAAGGTATGGCGGCAGATGTAATTACAGAAAACATTTTCTATTGCGAAGAAAGTAACTCTGTTTTTGTATCAACAGACAAGACATTAGATTCACCAATTTCTGGTAAGCCAGCAACTTTAATCGGTTGGGTAGAATCATCAGATGTTAACAAGTCAAAAGAGATAGATAGAATTCTTGATTTATATAAGTCAAGATCCACGTTGCCTGAAACACAAACAATTGCAAAACAGGCAAACGCAGAAGGAGGTAATGAAGTGTCAGAAAATACAGAAAATACTACAGTTGAAGAGACTGTTGTTGAAGAAACACCAGCTGCTGAAGAAGCTCCTGCAGAAGATGCAGTAGCAGACGCTTCTGCTGAAACTCTGGAAAAAGCAGCCGACGTATCAGAAGTTGAGGTTGATGAACCTGATTTTGCAAAGATGCTAGGTGACCTAAAAGGATTTTTCTCAGAAACTTTAACAAAAGCTTCTGAGGCAAACGCCGCTCAGGTTTCAACAATTAAGCAAACCGTTGAAACATTCAGCAAGAGCGTTGAAGTCCAGATTTCAGAATTGGCAGAAAAACATACAGCACTAAGTAATGCTGTA
>CAIMMJ010000357.1 GCA_903842515.1 uncultured Bacteroidota bacterium
CTATATCAACTATATTTCTTTATTGATAAAATAAAATAAATTAAAAATAAAAAAATTTTAAATTTCAACTTTGATAATAAATCAGTAAGTGACTATCTGTTTTTCCTTTTTCCATAATGTATATAACAGAATTTCTTATAACTGATATCAAAGTTTTCAAATATTTGAGTAAATTTAGTACAAATAGAATTAATAGTTGAAATAATATGTTTTCGAAAATCTATAAAAGAAAGTTTAATTTTTACAATACAAGTTTTTTCTAAAAATTTGTTAAAAAAATATTTAAATGTTTTTTCACCATAATGAGTTTTTATTTTTGGTATGAAAAGTGTAGGCATAGTTGTTTTACGAAAACTGTACTGGATGTTCCTATTTGTACTGTAAAGCAGTTGTTCTTTTAGCTTCGGTGGAGCACTAGGAACATTTTCGATTTTATGTCCAAATAAGCATAATCGTAAAACAACTCTATGCTGAAATCCAAATAAATGATATTTTTCTAATGCGATATTAATTTCATCCATTTCTTTACAAGTAAAATCAAATCTAAATAACTTATAAAGACACGCATAATAACAATTTGATAGTTTTTGAATTTGTGTTTTAGAAAAATATATAATTAGTGATAAACAATAATCAAATAAAGGTAATATAAAAGTCTTAAAGAACTGTAATCTGACAACAAATGGCAAATATGCAAGTTTTTTTATGCTGAATAGTTTCATATTGACATTTTTACAAATATTTACGATATGTTGATTGAAGGTTAGATCGTTGTCTATTAAGACACCAAGTAATTTAAATGAATCAGTAACAGCAACTTCATGAGAATCAATCTCAATTGAAGTAGGAATCATCATCTTACTCTTGTGTTTAGCTGTTACTATCATAAAGAAAGTCTTTGACCAATTAATGTCCATTCTATTAAACTTACACCATTTCAGTAAGGGATGGAGTTTAATTTTGAACTTAAGAATCACATTCTCTAATGTTTCAATGGGGGTCTGAGACACCTCATAAATAGTAGTGTCATCAGCAAAAAGCCTACAGGCAAGAGCAAGTAAAAATGCTAAGTCATTAATGAATATGAGGAACAGAAGGGGGCCAAAAACAGAACCTTGTGGAACTCCAAGTTTTATGAGTTGCATTGTGCTTAGAAAATCGTTTAGTCTTACTAATTGTGATCTACCTTCGAAGTAGTTAGTAATGAGTTTTAACGAGAGATTGTCGAACCCATAATGAAAAAGTTTATTTATTAGGAGTTTAGAGTCAACTGTATCGAACGCTTTACGAAAGTCTATAAAAAGAAGTAAAGCTATGAGCCTTTTGTCTTTGGCATCATTTAGCTCACTTATTATTTCATGAATCCATGTTGACTAGGATGAAACAAGTTATTTGATTCAAAGTAAAAACTCACTTGCTCAGCTAAAATAGTTTCAAATATTTAAGCTATTGGGGAAAGTAAGGATATACCTCTATAGTTATTACAATCATCAGATTTTCCTTTATTTTTAAAAAGCGGTAATACTATAGAATATTTCCATTCGTCGGGAATGGTCCCCGTTTCAATACATGAGTTAAATAAATTGAGCAGAAATGGCGAAAGTTCTTTTAATGA